>JACDCK010000370.1 GCA_013817595.1 Pyrinomonadaceae bacterium
CACAAGGTTGATGAGAGGCAAGCTGGCGGGCAGTCCGCTCGAATGACATGTTCGGTGTGTCCTGACATCGCAAAGCCAATGTTCGAGGCTCACCTTTTTGAGGCCCTCAAAAACTCTCGCACCGTTTCGTTGAAGACTTGTGGATTGTCGCTTGGCATTGGGTGACTCGACCTAGGGATTGTTACTTCTTTTGCTTTGGGTATAAGTCGCGCAAGTTCCTGGGTGACCCGTCTGTGAATCCTGGTTGTGTTTTCGCCCGTCAGGATCAGGACCGGGACCTTTAGACGTGTGAGTTCATCGCTTGTAACAACCGAAAAAGGATTCGAGGACAAGGTTAGTGATTTCATCGAAAGCGCGTTTTCCAACTGTGATGCTTGAGCCGCAGGCGGCAGTTCATTAAATCCTTTTCCCGCAATTCCGAGCGCCAAAACGTCCAGCGCCCGTTTGTCTTCGCCCTTTCGAAATGCTTCGGCGGCTGGTTTCCACGTATTGGTCATAAAATTTTGATAAATAGCCTCTCCATCAGAGGAATTGCGTATTAACTGATGAGCGGGCGGCTCGCCCAAAACAAGGGTGCGAACCATCTCCGGGTGCTTTATCGCAAAAAACAGAGCCGTCAATGCGCCGTAAGACTGTCCGACCAGATGAACCCTCTTGAATTTTAATTTTTTCAGAAAGGCGGCGAGGTCTTTCGCTTCAATGAGCGCAGAATGATTCGTAGCGAGCAGAGCATTTTGATTCGGGTAATGATAGCGTCGGCTGTAAGAGATAACCTGGTAGTCTGGAGCAAAGGCTTGAAGTTGTGAATTCCAGGAGCGGTAATCGCCTATGCCGCCGTGAATCAATATCAAAGCCTCGCCTTGTCCCTTTTCGATGTAATGAAGCTCAACGCCATTAACCTGAAGTTTTATAGGCTGAGTGCTCTGCCCGAATACCTGCGCGAATAGAACGAAAAAGAATGAGGAAGCCAAAACATATCTCATGTTGCTTACTCCGAAGAAAAGAGAAAACACCGAACGCTGGAATTGAGATGCGCCGAGCGTAGGCATTCAACCTGAACCTAGGAAGCATCTTGAGAGATTTGCATGAAGCGGCTGGGCGTCACTCGCGCGAGTGGCATACTGCTCCTGCTTTAAGACTACCAGCGGCGTAAGCCGCGACAAAGGAGAGTCAGCCATGGACCACATCGGATTCGACTTAGGCAAAGTCAACAGTCAACTTTGCATCATCACTGCGGAGGGTGAACTGATCGAGCGGCGCATCAGCACCAGCCGCGACAGCTTAACCAAACTACTCGGCAGCCGCCCGCCAGCACACATTCTGATCGAGGCGGCCACCGAGAGCGAATGGGTGGCGCGCCATCTCGAAGGCCTGGGCCACGAGGTGGTAGTCGCCGATCCCAACTTCGCTCCCATGTACGCTACTCGCAGCCGTCGAGTCAAGACCGACAAGCGCGATGCGCGCACTTTGGCCGAAGCCTGTCGGCTGGGAGCTTATCGTCCAGCCCATCGTACCTCAGACCAGCAACGCCATATCAGAGCCAAGCTGGCAGTGCGCGAGGCGCTGGTCCGCACCCGTGCTAAGTACATCTCCCTCAGCCGCGCCCTGCTGCGCCGCGATGGCTTACGGATCGCCCCCGGCACCGCGCGCTGCTTTTCCCTCAGGCTCGCCGAGTTGTCACTGGCTGTCGAGCTGCGCGCCGAACTTACGCCGCTGCTGACTCTGCTGGAAGGTCTCAACGAACAGATCAAACAGGCAGACGAAGCACTCAGCCAAATGGTCATTAAAGACCCGCTCATCAAACGATTAACAACCGTGCCGGGAGTCGCCCAGTCACTGCCACCTGCTTCGTGGCTACCCTCGATGACGTAACGCGCTTTCCTGATGCCAAACAGGCGCGTGCCTACTTGGGATTGGTGCCCACTGAGTACAGCTCGGGCGAGCGGCAACAAAGAGGGCGTATCAACAAGGCCGGACCAAATCGCGCGCGCTACTTACTGGTAGAAGCTGCCTGGTCCATACTGCGGCGCCGTAGCCCGGCGACCGCTGACCTATACCGCTGGGCCACGGCGATTCGTGAACGGCGGGGGACCAAAATTGCGGTGGTAGCCCTGGCCCGTAAACTGGCCGGCATTCTCTTTGCCATGTGGCGTGACGCAACTGACTTCAAACCGTCTGCGCCCCAACCTAGCAAGCCTTGACCAGCTAGTCGCAAAGCCGCGGCGGCGCAAACTGTACCGCTCACGTAATTCTACCCAGCTGGTTCTCAAGCACAGTCGGCGAGCACGAAGCGTGCTTTGGCAGTTTTGGAAGCCGTTTGAGAGAGGGTGCCCCGACTGCTCGTATCCAATTTTGCGCCGGTGACCAAAAGTTCACCCCAGAC
>JACDCK010000371.1 GCA_013817595.1 Pyrinomonadaceae bacterium
GTGCAAGAGTATCTTGAGCATCATCGGCATCCATCTAACCGGGAAAGTGACCCCTTCATCCTCGAATGAGTCGGACTTTCAGTCCGAGGGCAACCTATGCACTTCCAGTGCATAGTGGTTTAGTTTGCGTGTGCTCGAGCGGAAGAAGTTTCAGCGCAACGCGGCGGTTAAGCGTTGTATCTTCCGCTAAGTAAACCTCGCCCATTCCGCCCGCGCCGAGCTTCTTAAGAATGCGATAATGGGAGATTGCCTGTTCGGTCACTTATCTTTGAATTCAGGAAGCCGCCGAACGCCCGGCATCACCCGCCGCCCGCAAACGGCATTCAGCGCCGCCGTAAGGCAGCATCTAGAGAGCCACGCTATCGGGCGGTCGGGTGCACGCCGTTAAGGCAGCGACTGAATTGATACTCCGTTTGAGGTGACACAGGCGGCGTGCTCGACGGGTTGTGTCATGGTTCTACAGACTTTCGGAAAACGCCCTCAGACGCTGGTTGAAGGTTGCCGCATCATCCCAGAAAGGTGCGTGTCCCGCGTTCGCCATCATCTGAATTTGAGCGTGAGCTAGGCCAGCCATGTGCTGATCGACAGCGGCTGGTTTGACAACCGCATCATCAGCGCCATGCGTGATCAGTACAGGCTTGCGGATCTTCGGTAGAAGATCGACATTGTCGAACGAGCGAGAGAACAGCGCCTGACGGACATAGGGTGGAACGGACACACTGTACCCCAGCATCAGGTACAGGTCCTCGGCTGAGGGCTCTTGGGCGAAGCACATGCGTAACAGCGACTCAAGACTGCGTACGCTCTCTTCTACATCCGTGGCAAAGAAACCTGGTACGAGGCTGAGAAACTCAGGGGTGAGAACCGACATCGCCTCGTCACTGCCAAGCTTCGTAACAGCACCGACAAAGTTGACTCCGCTGATGCTATCCTCGCCGTAATGCCGGATATAGTCGAGGATTACGAGTGGTCCATATGACCAACCACAGAGGATCGGATGATCAAGTCTCAGAGCCTGTACGGCCGCGTTGACGTCATCAGCCCACAATCTCGAGTCAGTGTAGCCCTCGCGAGGCTTATCTGAAAGACCATGACCCCGCATATCCATTGCGACAAGTCGGTAGTCATCGGCCAAGTCCGAGTTCATCTGCCGGCTCCAGGCGAGCCAACACTGCGAAAAGCCATGGATGAATATTATTGGGCGACCCCTTGAGTTGCCCGTCTCAACAAGGTGGAGCGGTATGCCTCCGCCCCCCGTGATTTTATGACTCTTCATCATGTTCCTCCTCCCCTGACGCTGCTGCCTAACGCTAGAGCTAACCCGCGAGCCATCAATGTTGAAGATGAAAAGATTTCCCGATGGCGAGTCCGGTTCAGCGACTTGTTAGGCCGCGCCGCTATCCTTCCAGATGCTCCATGAGACCACTGCGACTCTCCACGAATCTCCCTCGATCTTCTGCATGATCCACAAGTGGGTCCCCTTCATCACCCGCACCATCTGCTCAGCAGCAACCGAGTAAGATGTGCAGTAGTCGCACGACTTGTAAGCAATCCCTCCGCTGCCGTGGATCTCTAGATTAAATACATCCAGGCTTCTAATCTCTACTGTCGGCCCGGCAAACCAGCGTGTGATCGTCTCTTTGCCCCTGAGACGGTGCGCATCCGGTGGCATCCACAGCACGTCTTCGGTGCAAAATTGTAGCACCCCCAAGCTGTTTCCACTGATCTCTTCTGCAATCCACCGACTGTGAATATCTTTAATCTCTCTGACATCATCACTCGACAGCCGAGACATTTTTCCTCGTAACCTTATCGTAGATACGAACACGCAGACCAGCGGCCTAACGCTGCGCTTCAGCGGCCGGGAGACAACGGCGCTAGCGGCAAGTTGTCGATGAGAGGCAAGCTGATTCCGGTCCGCTGCAAGCGCTTCGTTCGGCGTGGCTGTCGCTAGAACTTCGCGTTAAGCAGCGAGCACTAGCCTTTGCGTAAAATAGCATCCCAAACGGCGTGAAATGAGTCCGCTTCCATTTCTTTTTTCGGCGGCATCATTTTAACAATCAGGGCTTCTTTACGTGGGCCTTTTATACTCTGCAAAATACTGTCCTGCTCATTGAGCGGCTCGTCGGGAAAGAACACTTGCGTTATAACGCGGTCAACCTTCCCCTCTACCTCGAAATGGATATGAGGCGTGCGCATCCCGGCGATAAGTCCCGGGTAAGCGCCAGGCTTGATGGTTTTGAACCGGTACCGTCCTTCCGCGTCTGTCTTCTGAACACTGTAGCCTTGAAAGTTTGGGTCTCGCGGGCCAGGATTGGGGTCACTATCATGGGAGTATCGACCGTTAGCGTCCGCCTGCCAGATTTCCACTTTAGCAC
>JACDCK010000372.1 GCA_013817595.1 Pyrinomonadaceae bacterium
GGGTTATGGCCGTCACTTCCAACGCGTCGGTCCAGGGAATCAAAACGGACTTTGGAGCTACGGTGGGAGAGATCACCCCAGACGGGACCCTCTTCCTGCTGTTGGCCGGATGCGTTATCGGAATCCTCGGCGGCTTGATTTTCCTTGCGGTTAGGCGATGGCTCCCCGGGGAAGGTTGGCTGAGGGGGCTTCTCTTTGGAGGCTTGTTACTCGCAGTATTCGGCAGGCTCATCATCGATCCCGAAAACCGGGACTTCGTCTTTCTCGATCCAGCGGCGTTGGCAATCGGGATGTTCGGGGGGATCTTTATGGGTTATGGGCTGCTGTTCATGATCCTCCATGAGTGGATTGGCCCCAGAATCATTGCGGCTCGCACAGGTAGTTGGGCACCATCGGCGCTGGTAATTGTCCTCCTCATTCCGCTCCTGCTGACCGGGATACTTGCGATTTTTTTGGTAGCTTCCGTCCTCGTTGGCTTCGCAATCAACCATACACAGACATTCACGAACTTGTGGTCCACGCGCTCAGTTGAGATTGCCGGATATGTGGTTCTCATTTCGTTCAGTACCTTTGGATTGGTGCAGTTAGCAGGGGCGATCGTTGAGATGTTGTGACGAACAGACACCCCAAAATCGGGCGAGCGGGCATCCGTGCAGCACTTGTAACGGTACCCTTAGGCGGGGCGCTATGGCTGATTGTGGGTCGACTCGAGTTGGGGTTGATGGTGGCCGTTCTTACCTCACTCGTCTTCTTTGCGCTTCGGGATCGGTCCCCATCCATGCCAAAAATGGGCAAAGCATCTCATGTGGGATTCTCGATTTTGTTCGCCGCCTACGTTGCGGCTACCATCACCTTTCTTGTAGCCGGACTTTGGCCTGCCTTCATCCATGCGTTCCCTTCCTTCCACCAACAACTTCATGAGCTCGGACAAGCAGACAACCTGCTGTCCCATCTAGCCCGCAGGGGGGCCGAGGCGTCCCACTCCACTGAGTCGCCCGAGCAGATAGTAGTGAGCTACATCTTCAGCGCAATCAGCGTTGGGCTCGGGATCTTTTTGGTACGGCTCCGGCCCCATGATGCCGCGGCCAGACTCCTGGCGACCGCGATGATAGGAACGGCCGCTCTCTTCAATCTCCAAGCACACAATGCCCTGACCGTCCTGCCAATCCTCGGGGGAACTCTGCACAATCTCTTCCATCTCGGCACTGGTGTGGCCTACGTGCTGGCTCTGATGATCTTCCCCAATGGGCAGTTTGTGCCGCGGTGGGCACACCTTCGTTGGTATCAGTGGCCCCTCCGAACTGCTTACGTACTGTTCTTCGTTTTCATCGGACTGTTTGTTGTCGAGAACTTCCATGGGGACAACCCGACTGGATGGGTCGTCTTCTTCGGTCTTCTCGTGCCGATCGCCGGCATATCTTCGCAACTGTCCCGCTATCGTCACCCAGCGACTGCGGTCGAACGCCAGCAATCGCGCATCCTCGTGTGGGCCTTGTCTCTAGCACTCGGAGCGACAGTCATCTGGGTCACCGCCTACACCTTTCTAAGCGAACCCGGTCGGCTCCTATCCAAGACGGTGACATACGAACTTGAAGCACCTTCACCCGGCAGGTACTTCTTCGTGTGCGATCCACATCGGGATATGAGGGGAATCGTGACAGTGACGCCTGATGATTCCTTGCCCACGCTCATAAGGCTTACGGCTAGAAATAACGAATTCAGTACAGACAAGATCGCCTTGCCTTCAGGGAAGAGAGTGATTGTCCGGTTCATCAACAGGGACGGCGATGCTCACAACCTCGCCATCTATGAGGATAGAAGCTCAGGCCGACTCACCGATCCCTTCTTCGTCGGCAGGCTGTTCTCTGCGCACGCGTTAGCAGAGCTCGCCTTCGTGGTCTTTCCAGGACTATTCGCGGTCATTCCGACGACTCTCTTCATGGTCCTGGTTCAATATCGACTGTGGGACATGGATCGAATTGTTAATCGGGCCCTTGTGTACACGGCCTGCAGTGGCATCCTGGGAGCCACCTATTTAACCGGCGTCGTAATCTTACAGCGGGCGCTCGGCCCAATCACGCAGGGCTCCAGCCTCGCGGTAGCCGGCTCGACTTTGGCCGTCGCTGGGCTCTTCCGTCCTGTCCGAAGCCGTATCCAGGGGGCTATCGACCGCGTCTTCTACCGCAGAAAATACAATGCAGAGAAGACGCTCCACCACTTTTCAGCGAGGCTTCGAGATGAGGTCGACCTGAACGCTGTGACCAGAGATTTGCTCGAGGTCGTAAGTGAAACGGTGCAACCCAGCCGCGTGTCATTGTGGCTGCGTCAAGAGACATACATTGGCCGGTCCAGAGATTCTGGAGACGAATAGCCATC
>JACDCK010000139.1 GCA_013817595.1 Pyrinomonadaceae bacterium
GTTCACGGTCGTGCTGCCGGCACTCTTACTGAATTATTTCGGTCAGGGTGCACTGCTGATTGAGAATCCAGGCGCCGCCGAGAACCCGTTCTATCGCTTGGTGCCGTCGTGGGGACTCTACCCGATGGTCGTCCTGGCCACGGCGGCAGCAGTCATCGCCTCGCAAGCTGTCATCACTGGCGCGTTCTCAATCGCCATGCAAGCCGTACAGCTCGGTTTCATCCCGCGTCTGAAAATCACCCACACGTCGACGAGAGAATTTGGGCAGATATATATACCCACAATTAACTGGGCCCTGATGTTCGGATGCATTACCATCGTGGTCGGCTTCCGTAGTTCCAGCAGCCTGGCCGCGGCTTACGGAATCGCGGTGACATCGACGATGGTGATTACCACGATCCTGTTTTACGTCGTCGCGCGTAACCGCTGGGGTTGGAGCCGGCTGACGGCAGGTTCCCTATGCCTCTTCTTTCTGGTTATTGATCTCTCATTCTTCGGAGCGAATATCATCAAGGTGGCGCATGGCGGTTGGTTTCCGCTGCTACTGGCGGCGGTAATCTTCACCGTGATGATGACATGGAAGAAGGGACGGAAGATCCTCTCCGAGCGGATCCAATCTGATTCTCAACCGCTGGAAGACTTTCTCCTGGAGATAGAACGTCGTCCACCGATAAGGGTGCCTGGCACTGCCATCTTTATGAACGGGAACGCAACGCGGACCCCGCCGGCCCTGATCCATAACCTCGAGCACAACAAGGTGCTGCACGAGCGGGTGCTGTTTCTGACGGTGAAGACGCGGCTGGTTCCTTATGTCGATGGCGAGAGAGTTGAAATAGAGCCTGTGGGTAACGGGTTCTACCGCCTGAGAGTTTTCTATGGATACATGGAAGACCCGGAGATTCCCAGAGTGCTGGAAAATGTGAAAGCACCAGGATTCAAATTCGACCCGGAAGATACTACCTACTTCCTTGGGCGGGAGACGATCATGGCCAGCAAACGACCGGGCATGGCGATTTGGCGTGAAAAAATCTTCGCCCTCATCTCGCGTAACGCCACAAGCGCGACCGCCTATTTTTGTCTCCCGCCTGATCGCGTGGTCGAGTTGGGTTCACAGGTGGAGATCTAGGACCAACTCAAGGCCGGCACTACTCCTCCGCCCTTTTGTCATAATTAGGCGCATGACGTCTGTGCATTTCCGAAAGAGCTGGACAGGCTATTTGGTCGCAGCCTCCGGCATAGCCGCTACGACGGCGGTGCTGAAACTGTTCAGCTCCCACGTCAACGCCACTACCGTAGCTCTCGCACTGTTGCTCGTCGTGCTCCTGGTCGCCACCTGGTATGGGGCCAGACCAGCAGTCGTGGCCTCATTGCTCGGTGTTTTATGCTTCAACCACTTCTTTCTACCGCCCTTCGGCACGCTGGCGATCGCCGCCCCGGATAACTGGGTCGCTCTTATTACCTTTATGGTTACCGCCATTACAGTGGGGCAGCTTTCTGCTCGAGCGAAACGACGTGCCGAAGAGGCCGATGCCGGTCGCCGGGAGATCGAGCGACTCTACGAAGAGTTGCAGAGTGCCTTCGAGCGGGCAAGTCACGCCGAAGCGCTCAAGCAGAGCGAGAAATTAAAATCAGCGCTGCTTGACGCCGTCACTCATGACATTCGCACACCTCTTACGTCGATCAAGGCATCGATCAGCACGTTGCTGGAAGAACTGCAATCGTCGACGATCCACGGCGGGCCCGTGACTCTCGGCATCGATGCGAGAAAAGAGATGCTGCAGGTGATCGACGAAGAGAGTGACAGGCTCAACCGCTTCGTCGAAGGGTTGATTGAACTGGCGCGGATCGAAGCTGGCGAGTTACGCCTCCGTCGCAGGTGGGGAGTCGTCGATGAGATCGTGGCAACAGTGCTCAAGCGCGCGGAGCCGCTGACGCGGAATCACCAGGTAATAGTTGAGATTGCCGACGAAATACCTGCAGTTCAGGTAGATCCGAGAGCGGTCGCCGAGGTGATGTTCACGCTGATTGATAATGCGGTGAAGTATTCGTCGGCCGGAACAAAAATTCTAGTTAGCGCGCACCCTGTAGACGACGAGATTATCCAGATTGCCGTCGAGGACGAGGGACAGACCATCCCCCGCGACATCCGGGAACGCGTATTTGACAAGTTCTTTCGCGCCACCCGCGACGGTGATACGGGGGACAGTATCCAGCCTAAGGGCACCGGAATGGGACTCGCGGTCGCTAAAGGAATTGTGGAAGCGCACGGTGGGCGTATCTGGATCGAAGATAAGAGGGAAGGAGTTGGGACGCGGGCCGTGTTCAGCCTTCCGATTAGCGACGCGGAAACTCCACCCGGAGGATCACCGGATGTGGTTGCGGGCCCAGCCATATCCCGGGAGATAAACTAATTGTGTCGAGCCAGCCGCCGCGCATTCTGATAGTGGATGATGAGCCGCAGATCGCCCGCGTCTTGCGCACAGGACTCAAGACCCACGGGTATGAAGTGCGCGTCGCGGCGGACGGAGTTTCAGCCTTGGAGACCTTCGGCGATTGGCATCCAGACCTGGTGGTGACAGATCTGGCCATGCCCAACATGGATGGCCTGGACCTTTGCCGACGTCTGCGAGCGATCTCACAGCTCCCGATTATCGTGCTTTCAGTTCGTGGCGAAGAAAAAACTAAAGTCGAAGCGCTTGACGCCGGCGCTGACGACTACGTCACAAAGCCGTTCGGAATGGACGAGTTGCTGGCGCGCGTGCGTGCACAACTGCGGCGGGCGACGACGCCTGCCACTACCGAAACCTCTTCAGCGGTTTTAGAAGTTGGGGATTTTCGGATTGACGCTGATGCGCGCAGGGTTTTTGTGCGTGAGATGGAAGTCCATCTGACGCCCAAGGAGTACGAGCTACTGCTTCATTTCGTGCGCCACGCGGGAAAAGTCCTCACACACCGCACACTGCTGAGCGCCGTCTGGGGGGGCGACTATACTGAGCAGGGAGAGTACCTTCGCGTATTCGTCGGACAACTGCGGAAAAAGATCGAGCCTAACCCATCAACTCCACGTTACATTCTTACGGAACCCTGGATCGGCTACCGCTTCAATCCCGACTCGTAAAGAAACCCCTTTCACCTGGTACTGGTTTTAATCGCACAGACCCAATCCCAAAAGGACAGCTCAAGCCCCGATGATTTGCAGGAAGGTGGACCCTGTCCCCGCTCTTACGATGAAAAATGAAATCGTCTAGAAAAAACTCAATTCATTCTCACCTCCAAAAGGAACTTCCTCACATGGCCATAAGTGATCGAACCTAACACCGCGAGGCATTGAGTGGCTTTCAAGCTTGAGGCGGGGACAGGGTCCGCCTTCCTGACTGCTATTTAGCGGAGCTTGAGCCACTACCTTTCACCCCCTCGTTTCTTACGAACTTTTTATGAACTCTTTACGCCATCCTTACGCGTCGCGTCGTAGTATTTCTATGTTGACAATCTGACTGCCGAAGCTGCTCGCGGGTGTTTGCGGAAAAGCATCGAGAAGGGCAGCACGGGGGAACCAATGTTCCGCGATATGGAACAGGGGCGCGCTACGCCTGGCTGGATGAGCACAAGGTGTTCATGTGTATGATCTTCATCGCGTTCATCGCCATCGTCAATCTGCGCGGTGTGCGCGAGTCGGGTGCGCTCTTTGCTACGCCGACCTACGCCTTCATTGTCTGTTTTCTGTTTATGATCGGTTACGGCCTCTTTCACTATTTCGTCTATGGCGGCGCGGCACCAGTACCCGGCGGAGATGAACTGAAGATCGCTGAAGGCTACAAACTTCAGCCCATCACCTTGTTCCTAATCCTCGGAGCGTTCTCCAACGGTTGTGCGGCACTGACGGGCATTGAGGCCATATCGAATGGCGTGCCTGCTTTCAAACAGCCTGAGGCGCGTAATTCCTCGACTACGCTCGTCGTGATGGCCATTTTGCTAACGACGATGTTTCTGGGAACGAGCGTGATGGCTTACCTTTACGGCGTTTACCCACACGAAAACGAGACGGTGATCTCGCAGTTCGGTCGCATCATGTTCACAGGCCCTTTCGGTTGGTTCTATTATGTGGTGCAAATCGTGACTGCTTTAATTCTTGTTCTTGCCGCCAACACTTCCTTCGCGGATTTCCCCCGGCTCGCCTCACTACTTGCGCGGGATCGGTTTCTTCCCCGCCAGTTCGCCAACCGCGGCGATAAGCTGGTTTTCTCGAACGGCATTGTCAATCTGGCCGTATTCTCCGCGATCCTCGTCGCCGTTTTTGGCGGCGATACGAGCCGCTTGATTCCGCTCTATGCGGTCGGGGTCTTTCTCTCCTTCACGCTTTCACAGACCGGCATGGTCAGGCACTGGATGAAAGCGCGCGCCGAAGGACCTGGGAGAAAGGCAGGCACGCGTGGCAGCTCGGAAGGCAGGTTGTCTGTCGGGAAGCGAAATGCTGAGGCGAGGGCTTTGCCCGATGCTCAATTGGCAGCTGTTGAAACCCACGCGCCTTATTTTTCCGGCTCCGCTCAGTGGAAGAAGTCAATCTTCATCAACGGGCTCGGAGCGGTGGCAACTTTCGTCGTGCTTTGCGTCTTCATCACTACGAAGTTCATTCACGGAGCGTGGATCGTGGTGGTCGTCATTCCTCTGCTGGTCGTCATGTTCCGTGGGATTCACAAGCACTACGTTCGAGTGGCGAAGCAACTTTCGACCGAAGGCCTCGAACAGCTCAGCGAAATTAGAAACACCGTAATCGTTCCCATTTCAGGCATCCACCGTGGCGTCATCCATGCGCTACAGTATGCTAAATCAATCTCGCCTAATGGCGTCAAAGCTGTATATGTGGACTTCGACGAAGGGGCGACCCGGAATCTGCGGGAGAAATGGGAGCACTGGGGTTCCGGTGTGGAATTGGTGGTCCTACCCTCTCCCTACCGCGAACTGACCCGTCCGCTGCTGCGCCACATTGATCGCCTGAGGCGAAAAAACGGTGACGGGTTTGTCACCGTGGTTCTGCCTGAGTTCATTCCCGCGCGCTGGTGGCAGCAACTGCTCCACAATCAGAGTTCGTTGCTTTTGAAAGGCTCCTTGCTCTTTAAAAAGGGTGTCATCGTCACCAGCGTGCCGTACCACCTCAAGAATTAGGTGCGAGAGGTAGTCGCCCCTGCAACGTGCTCCGCCTCGCCGTCCTTTACAACTTTTTTATAAACTCTTTACGCCATCCTTACACAGCGAGCCGTAACCTCGCGGGGTTGACAACTTGTCAGCCGAAGTTGCCCGCCGTGTTCGAATAACACACGCGACGGGTAACGCGGGGGAACCAACATTCCGCAGAGCGGTAACAGGGGCGTATCGTGCGGTAGTGGCAATCGCGCTCGCACGTAGGACACTTCTTGGTCCAAGCCCGTCAGCTAACCTCGTAGGCTTGATGGAAGGGCAAGAGCATCGCGATTAATTCCGAAGGGCGCGGAGCATTTTTGCTTTCGCGCCCTTCGGCGCGTGCGCCAGCGAGGACGGTTAGGTCAAGCGGGGGGAATGGCACAGATAACACCCACGGACATCCACGCTACGACCACCGGCGGGCACATCGAGCGGGTGACGCCACGCGGCCGGTATCTCTTTATTCTCTCGCTTGCCGCTCTCGGCGTGGTTTACGGCGACATCGGAACCAGCCCGCTCTACGCTCTCCGCGAGTGCTTTCACGGACCACATTCCATCGCCCCTACCCCGGCTAACATCCTGGGAGTCCTTTCACTGATCTTCTGGTCGCTGGTCATTGTAATTTCGGTTAAGTACCTCGTCTTCGTGTTGCGCGCAGACAATCACGGCGAAGGTGGCATTCTCTCACTGACGGCGCTGGCGACCCCGATCAAGCCTTCGGGAAAAAGTGAACGCCGGGTGCTGATCGCGATGGGCATTTTCGGCGCGGCTCTGCTTTACGGCGATGGAATGATTACGCCGGCGATCTCAATCCTTGGTGCGATGGAGGGTTTAACCGTCGCGACCCCTCTCTTCAACTCTTACGTCGTACCGATCACGATTGCCATCATCGTCGCATTGTTCTTCGTTCAGAGTCGCGGAACCGCAGGCATCGGCAGGGTGTTTGGGCCGGTCACATTGGTTTGGTTTGCGGTGCTGGCCGGGCTCGGAATCATGCAGATCGTTCGTTATCCGGAAGTGCTTGCGGCCATCAACCCTCTTCATGGAGTAGATTTCTTTGTCCGCAACGGCTGGCTCGGGTTCCTGATTCTCGGAGCGGTCTTTCTCGTAGTCACTGGAGGCGAGGCGCTCTACGCAGATATGGGCCACTTTGGAATGCGACCCATCCGTCTCGTCTGGTTCACGATTGTGCTGCCGGCACTATTACTAAACTATTTCGGTCAGGGTGCACTACTCCTGGAAAACTCGGCTGCCGCGGAGAACCCGTTCTATCGCCTGGTGCCGTCGTGGGGACTCTACCCGATGGTCGTCCTGGCCACGGCTGCCGCGGTGATCGCCTCTCAAGCTGTAATTACCGGGGCGTTCTCCCTAACCATGCAAGCGGTTCAACTCGGTTTCAGCCCGCGTCTTAAGATCACTCACACGTCGACCAGAGAGTTTGGGCAGATATACATCCCGACAATTAACTGGGCCCTGATGTTCGGCTGCATCGCCATCGTGGTCGGCTTCCGCACTTCGAGCAACCTGGCTGCTGCTTACGGGGTGGCTGTGACATCGACGATGGTGATTACCACGATCCTATTTTACGTCGTCGCGCGCGAGCGCTGGGGTTGGAGCCGGCTGACGGCAGGTTCCCTATGCCTCTTCTTTCTGGTCATCGATCTCTCATTCTTCGGAGCGAATATCATAAAGGTCGCGCATGGCGGTTGGTTCCCGCTGCTTCTGGCGGCAGTGGTCTTTACCATTATGATGACGTGGAAGAAGGGGCGAAGCATCCTCTCCGAACGAATCCAATCGGATTCTCAACCGTTGGAAGACTTCCTCCAGGATATTGAACGTCACCCGCCGCACAGAGTGAATGGCACAGCTATTTTCATGAACGGGAACGCAACGCGGACGCCGCCGGCGCTGATTCACAATCTCGAGCACAATAGAGTGTTGCACCAGCGGGTGCTGTTTCTGACTGTGAAGACGAGGCTGATTCCTTATGTCGAGGATGAGGAGAGAGTGGAAATTGAGCCTATTGGTAACGGGTTTTACCGTCTCAGAGTTTTCTATGGATACATGGAAGACCCGGAGATCCCCAGAGTGCTGGAAAACGTGAGAGCACCGGGATTCAAATTCGATCCGGAAGATACTACCTACTTCCTTGGCCGCGAGACAATCATGGCCAGCAAACGCCCCGGCATGGCGATTTGGCGTGAAAAAATCTTCGCTCTCATCTCACGCAATGCCACGAGCGCTACGGCCTACTTTTGTCTACCGCCAGATCGCGTGGTCGAGTTGGGTTCGCAGGTGGAGATTTAGGACCACTTGTAGGGCGTCACTCCCGTGGGCGCCCCTGCCACCGACACCCGGGGGGCGCCTACGGAGTGACGCCCCTACAATATATTCCGACGTTCTTACATACGAGATTTTGAAGTTTTGTCGAAAGTGGGATTCTCACGTCCCGAAAGCGAAACTTTTTCTCCGGTTCAGCGACTCTGCTTTCGACTTCTTCCCCACCTGTTTCACTGACTACGACTACAAAGCATGACCGATAACATTGGTTGAAACGGCGTTCTTCGCCCTCAGTATATCCGTAGCCGTCGCATTGGCACGGCCTTTGTTATCCCTGTTTCGCGGAGAACTGTGCAGTTGCCGGAGAAGTTTGTCGTTGTTGGATTTTTAAGCACACTTCCCGTGCACCTTTCGCCGCTCTCAAATTGGCATGCACAGTTCTCCCAAATTCTTTTTGCCCAAAAGCAAGTTGGCTTCGAGGGCTGCCTGATTCCTAGAGAAGTTCATGGA
>JACDCK010000140.1 GCA_013817595.1 Pyrinomonadaceae bacterium
AGTTCGTGATGCATACATACATCATGACGGTGCACGCAAGCTCTCGTCAAACACCGTTTTTCCTTACACACGGACGGGAGGCAACGCTGCCGGTCGATGTCATGTTGGATAGGCTGCGTGAGCGGCCGATGGTGCCGATCGCAGACTATGTGGAGAATGTCAAGCGCCAGCTGAGCGAAGGAACTGAATTCGCACGGAAGAGTCTCGAACGAGCGCACAACACGCAGAAGCAACAATTTGACAAGCGCCGTTCGGAGAAGTCGTTCAGCGTCAACGACAAGGTGTTGGTCTACAGCCCCTACATACCAGAGGGGATGTCGCCGAAATTTGTACACCCGTGGCGGGGTCCGTTTGTTGTCACTAAGGTGCTGAGTGATGTCAATTATCAAGTAGCGCTCATGGAGAGACCTGACAAGGTGGACGTGGTACACGTGGAAAAGATGAAACTGTACCCAGTGGAAGACCGCGTGATCACCACTCGCGCGAAGCGACGACGTGCACAAGAAATTTTCGATGCTAGCCTGCAACGCGGCGACGACGGTCACGCACCTGTGATGGAGAACATTCGTAACAGTGATGAGTCTAAAGGCAAAGACAAGGTAGTGACGCGTCGTAACGAACCGAACACGGTGGAGCCTGCAAACGATCTCACGCCTGGAGACGTGTCTGACAGCGAAGACGACGCTGCAGTGGATGATGAGCTGGAGTATGAGGTCGAGAAGGTTATCGGTCACCGCACGCACAAGGGCGTCACCCAGTATCGCGTGAAGTGGAGACACTTCCCAGTGAGTCAGGCCACGTGGGAGCCGGAGGATGCGCTTGCGAACGCACAGGAGGCACTTGATCGTTACCTGGAACGGCCTATGACGAAGCGTCAGGCCGCTGGGAAGCGGCGAGCTCAGTGAGGAGCGGGGATGGTCACACCCTTGGGAACCTGCTCAGTGTTGTGACTGGCCGAGGTCGGCCAGTCCTAAGGGGAAGGGTGTGAACAGACGACGCTCCCCACGCTCTACAAACCGCTCTGGACCACTGGATCACATAATTACCACTCTGGATTTGATGTACAAGAGATTTACCAACACTCCCGAGCAACGTGTCGCAGGCGCGGCGTTGCGCCGAGGGAAGCGTGTGCACGTGACCGCACGTACAGGCCGAACATGGAGAAATCATCGCGTGCGTATGGACATTACGACTAGACAACGCGTATCCACATTACACGAGGACGGTGACATGACAGGGCTGCCTCGTGGAGGAGCGCCGACGCGGACTGAGGGAACATCGGAAGTTGGTCGCCAGGCACAAGTCACAGCACGGATATCATCGACACATAATCGGTGTGACCTATGGTGGCGTTTTACCAGCGACTGGGCACGGCAGGCGAGGAGTGCAAAAGGGGAACAACACACGATGCGCTCAAGAAGAGCACCTATCACAGCAACGCCGTTCGACCAGCTAATTCGCATGCCAAACGCATCACAGATGACCTCTCACCTATTTGAGTTGAATTGCAAGGGCGGAGCAGACGTCACACTGGTTTTGACTCGACAGCACTTTTGCGTTTTCCGAGCCCGCTGGTCGGAATGAGCCACGCTTGCACAGGATTGTTCTACTATGGTAGTTGTAGTATCTTGCGGAATCGCGAGGCATACAGACTCATGGACGTCGAGAACGTATTCCTCGAGCGTTGTGTGCGATGGCGCTGCGCCGACTTCGATTAATAGGATGGTATACAGGACTATCTCGCGTTCGCCGCCAGCTACGACTTACGCCTAGGCGGCAGCTCCGGTTTGCTTGGGGATCGCAATTTCGTTGGGGAAAGCGAAAGCGAAAGTCCTCGCAACCGAAGATCGAGTTCTTGCGGCCTTAGCACCCCACTTGGTGCCCTGCGATACTCAGTGTGAATTCTCGGTATGCCCGGCTAGCTTGTTGTGGAAGCGCGGCTGAAGTGTTCGAGTGCGTCGCGAGTAGCAGTTTTGCTCGCGTTTGCGTTGTTTTCCGACGAAGTCCGTAGCACCCCACGGTATGCTTGGCGCTACTCAGGACGTGCTCACTGCATGTCCTCCTGGTGTTTTGTGGACGCACGGCCGAAACAAACGAGTGTTGAGTGCACTCGGGTTTGCTTGCATCGCTTGTGTTTTACGCAGGTGCTTGTCACGCATTGCCGTCACTCGGGGTTGGCACTAGGAGCACACTGGATCGCCATTGGTATGATTGTCGCAAACCGCATGGTATGAATCGCGAACGACGTGACTTGGTTTTTGTTCGTGTTGCGTGGCACACGTGCTACTTGCGTTCTTGTCGACGATAGGCATTTTTCGTCGATGAGCAACACTTGCTGGATGGCTACGCTTTGTCATGTCGCTGTCGATGGCATGATACGCTCACTCAGCAACGTTTTCACTCGTTGCGGGGATGGGGGCAAACGCACTTTGCACATGTTTTGTTGTCAGTCGTGTGAAGAATTAAATCAGTTGTTATTCTCCCAACTCGACTTGTCTTGTAGGTTTTCTTGGTGGTCGTGGTGATCATCCTTCGGCATACGCGTTTGATACTTGTCGTCACACTCGGTTTGTGTGAGCGAAAGTTGTCTCGGTATCTGTTGGACTGTTGCACTTTGGATTCCCCTTGGATTACAGGACAACGATTCGTTGTGCTTTTGTGTTATCGATTTCTGGAAGTGGCCACTTGGTCACTGTTGTTCGACTCTTTGGACTTTTCTCTCTCCTTCGACCTGGAGCGTACTGTTTCAGTCATTCATCGAGGTGAGATCTGTGCTTTTACTCTTGGAATCCCTTTTGGTTCGCCTCTTGCCCCTTCAGTGTTCCGGCACCTTTCGTCCAGTCATCCTCGGGTCACGAGTGACTCGACTCCTGTCTCGAACGACACGATACGGACTCGTGCCCGCTTGTAGAAGAACACATTTTGGCAACTCGCGTTGTGGTTATCACTTTTAGCTACTTTACATTTGGCGTCATCTCTGCCCGAACCTCGCGTCCCTTATGTCGTCGGATCCGAGTGCAGATAGCGGTTCACCCGCTTCTGCGGCTAGCGCCCCACTGTTGGCGGAAGCAGGGGCCGCACAGCCAGCACCATTGTTGTCTTTCCCGCTACCAGCGTTAGGTGCTGGAAGCAGCGGAGGAAATGCGAACGCTCCCGCACCTGCGCCGCAGAACGATTTGAGCATACTGGACCGATCCGTGGAAGTTTTTCAGCATCATGGACACAGTATGAGTAGTTATGATGATTCTGAGCTGAGGGAGTTGCGCAAAATGAGAGTGAAGATCTTATCGGACGTGGAGCGATTTTCTGGAGCGAACAGTGTTTTCTCATGGGTGCGTAAATTCAAGAAGGCCGCGGAAGGCGTGCCGGAGGAACACGCACGCCTGATTTTGGGCTCCAAGCTGTCTGAGCGGGCTGCTAGCCTGGCGGAACAGTGGACGGGCGAACAAGGCAAAACGGTGGAAGACGCGTGCGCCCGCTTGTTATCTGCTTTTGGAGAAGGTGTTGTGAACGCAAACCGCACGGAACTGCAGAAGGTGCGCCAGGCGCCCAATGAAAGCGTCAGAGACTACTTTCTGCGGGTACGCACATTGGCATACAACGCGTCGTACACTGCGGGTTCGCCCATCGTTGGACATTGCGCGCTAAACGGACTCAACCAACACATTGGTGGGTGGGTGGCGCTGCGCACCCGCCAGGACCGGAGCATACGCGGTCGAGCCGAGGCATACGAGTTTTCCCTGGATGAGCTCGAGGTGTTTGCCCTGGAGAAGTCAGCGGAGACGGAGGTGCTCGCGCGCACAGCAGCAACCACGGTACCAACACAGGTCCGCGCTGTCGCGGCAGTGTCATCACTCCAGCAGGATCCGGTCCAGCTGCAGCTGATTACCACTTTGCAGTCGTTGGACAAACGCCTTGCCGCTTTGGAGACTGGTGGCAGTGCACCGGCGCGTACACAGGCCGGGCAACCGCCCTTGCGTCAGCGGCGTGACCTGTCGTCCGTACAGTGCTTTGGTTGTCACAAGATGGGACATTTCCGTCGCTTTTGCCCAGAGCTGGCCGCGGGCATGCAGCAACCCCCACAGCAGCAGTATTATGCGCAACAGCAGCAGCGCCAATATGTCGCGCCACAGCACTCGCAACAACAGTATGCGCAGTGGCCGCCGCAGCAACAGTATCCGTCGTCAGGTGTGTCTATGGCCAACAATGCACTACAGCAAGCACGTGGAGCACAGCAGCAGCAGGCTGTGCAGCAGCAGGGTGTGCAACCGCCGCAACGCACACAACAGAGTGTTCCCCCGCAGACACAAGTGCGGGCCGTCACTGTACTACAGGATGCGGAGCCCACGGACAACACTGACACTACAGCTGCTCGTGCGGAGGGCGGTGGCGACACGCCGCTGCTGGGAAACGTCTAAGGGGCGGCATGCCGGCAGCCGAGCGGGCGCGCTTCGACTGCTTATTGGCATGCGAGCAACAACAAGTAAATCCGTTGCTCTACACAAACCCGCCCCGACACACACAACCATCACGACCACAACCAACGCAAAACACAAATGGATCAGTTATCACAGATACTGGACAGGACGCTCTGAAGAGTACCGCTATGCGGTGTAGTGACGATGTTTCTCCCACGCTGTCGCCTAGGCACAAGCAACGAAGGGAGACGCCAACACTGGATGCGAACAACATTAATCATCAACTTGACATAAGGACATGGCCGAGCGGAACAGACAATGCCGCTGAGCTGGCTGCGTGTTACAGCACTGAGGTTCCTCGAGAGGGAGGTGATAACGCAGTGGGAAAAACACGCAGCTCGCTTTGTGCGGCAGTGAAGAAAACGCAAACACACGGACACACGGAAAAACACGCGACTAACGACATCTCGCGTCTCACTCTCTCCTTACCTATGGAATTCTTGGGCACTGAAGTGCAAGCGATTGTGGATACTGGCTCGCAGGTGAGCCTGGTGCGGAAGGCGGTGCTGGAAACACTCCCCGCCGCTAGCGTGGTGCGCCGAGTCGTGAAGCGCACGGAGTTGCAGAATGCGTCTGCTGATTCGATGTTGAGCGAGGAAATGGTGACGCTGCGTGCGCGCGTTGAGCGACACGAGCCGGTGGAAGTAGATGCTTTGGTGGTCGACCGTTTGTCGACTCCCATGATTCTTGGGATGGATGTGCTGACCAAGTATGGAGCGACGATTCATGTCGCGCAAGGGCGAGTCGAGCTGGACACGGACACGGAAGAGCGGCTGGGGCGAGTTGGAGACGCGGAACCTTCGTTTTTCCCCGATTCCCCGGCGGGCGCTCGTGTGTCGCTGATTGATTTTTCGCGCGAAAGTGAGGGCATTATTCGCATATCGCGGGTGGTCGACGACAATAGCTCACCCGAGGATGATGATGACCATATCCCCGACTTTCGCGATTTTTACGCGAAACAGACGCCCATCCCCGAGTGTGTCGAGAAGCTTTTAACCACCGTCCCCTCGCACACATTGAATGTTGAGCAAACAGCAACGCTAAAACGGATGCTGACCGAAAATGGCGATGCTTTAAGGCCCGCGCCGGCAGAACTGCGGCGGGCGCATATCCCCCTCTTTGAAATTGTCACTGGAAACGCGCCACCTGTACACTCCCGGGGCTACCGAGCCAGCGAGAAGATCGAAGCGTTTATGGAGGAGACAGTAGCGGCTATGGTAAAGACCGGACTGGCGCGGAGAAGCAGATCAAACTATGCATCCCCAGTGGTATGTCCACTGAAGAGCGACGGGTCTTGGCGCTTTGCAGTGGACTATCGCCAGCTGAACGGACAGACAGAAGCGGACCGTTACCCACTCCCGCGCATCGACGAGTCGTTGGATACCTTACAGGGCGCGAAATATTTTTCTATACTCGATTTGAAGTCTGGGTTTTGGCAAGTCCCGGTGCATGAGAACTCTGTTCACAAGACGGCATTCGTGACCAGGAGTGGACTGTATGAGTTCTTAGTGATGCCCTTCGGTTTACGCAATGCCCCTGCCGCGTTCCAACGCACCATGAATGACGTACTAGTGGGGCTGATTGGCAAAATTTGCGCGTGCTATATCGACGACATATGCATTTTCAGCGTTACGATCGAGCAGCACCTGGAACGCTTGGCACAAGTGCTGGAACGACTGCGGAGGGTGGGTATGTATGTCAATCTCGACAAATGCCAACTGTTCCGCAAGCAGATCAAATTTCTGGGGCACATTGTGTCAGCAGACGGAGTGCGTCCCGACCCAGCGAAAACAACAGCGATCGAACACTTCCCGGCACCGGGCGACGTGCCAGCAGTGCGGCGTTTCAACGGCATGGTCAACTACTACCGACGCTTCATACCCAACTTATCGGCGATCGCTGCACCACTGAACGCACTTACGCAAAAGGACAAGCCGTGGCGCTGGGGCGAGGCGGAACAAAAGGCGTTCGACACCATGAAACAGGCGCTCGTGCACGCAACCACCTTAGCACTCCCGGTACGCAACCGACCCGACCTACAGTACGTGGTTACCACTGATGCATCGATGAACGGGATCGGTGCGTCCATCACACAGGTAGTGCGCAAGGACACACCGCACGAGACGTCCAACACGGTCGGTGCACCATTGGCGTTTTTCTCTCGGAAACTGAACCCAGCAGAACGCAATTATGGCACCTCGGAGCAGGAGTGTTTGGCGCTCATCGCGGCGGTCAAGCACTGGCGTTGTTACTTGGAGGGCGAGGAGTTCATCATTGTCACAGATCATGACTGTCTGCGATACTACCGCGATGTCACTGGCGCATCACGACGTTTGCAAAGATGGGCGATTGAGTTGTCGGCGTACAATTGCGTGGTCATACATCGTCCCGGGTGGAGCAATGCTGTGGCCGACGCGTTGTCGCGAGCACCCTTGATCAATCGTCCATCAATGGATACCGTCGATCCCGGCACGAGTAACATTACAGCACGGGTAGCTTGTCAGGTGGTTACACAACCACAGCAGAGCGCTGGACGGAGCGGCGACGCAGGTGTGGAGGAACAGCAAAAGGCGGACAAAGTGAAACTCAGTGCAGCACTCTCTGGCACATCATGGACAGCAGAGGATGTAGCGCTCGCACAGCGCGCCGACGCGTTTTGTTCGGCAATGACAAAGTGGCTGACAGAGGGCGAGACCGACGCAAACTCGAAAGTTGGTCCCAAAGTGTTGGCGGCTCTGGAGCCCAATATGCGCATCACTCATCAAGGACTGTTGTTCCACTTGTATACACCACGCGTTGGACGCACCTCTGGAGCGGAACCGTGCTGGCGGCTCGTACTGCCGCAGGAGGGGAAGTGGCGCACTGACGCGCTGCGTTGGTTCCACGACGACCCACTAGGAGGAGCGCATAGCAGTGATGAGCGCACGTATGGCAAGCTGCGCGAGCGATTCTTCTGGCGAGGGATGTACGCTGACGTGCAGCGCTACACGGAGACTTGCGTCGATTGTTTGACGAGAAAATCCCCTACAGGCGTTGCTCCGAGTGGCAAGATGCAACCAATTATCACGAAAAAGCCTTTTGAGATTGTTGCGATGGACGGCTATGGCCCGCTCCCCCTCTCCAACAAGGGAAATCGCTATATTTTGACCGTCGGGGATCTCTTCACAAAGTATGCAGACGCCATCCCGTTGCCCGACCTGGAAGCGAAAACTGTCGCACAGGCGTTGATCAGTCGCGTTATATTACGACATGGAGCGCCCGACAAAATTCTCACCGATCGCGGTAGCAATTTCAACGCAGATTTGTCTACGAAAATCTATGAGCTGTTCAATGTCAAGAAGACCTCCACCACAGCGTACAACCCGCGTTGCGACGGCCAGGTAGAACGCTTTCATCGCACCCTGGCCGACATGTTGTCAATGTTTGTCGACAAACACACACAGGCCGATTGGGATGAGTACCTCGAGTTCGTGATGCATACATACAAC
>JACDCK010000373.1 GCA_013817595.1 Pyrinomonadaceae bacterium
CACTACAACATGGGGGGCTTCGAGCACATGTTCGCCAGGCGCTACTTGGGCTCAGCCTGCGGCTTTGGTGGAGACGAACGCTGTCCCACCGACGATGCTGACGACAAAAACAAGTACCTCGAGTACCTAGGTCACCACTACTATAGGACCACCGAGACTCCCGCGGATCTGGACGAGGACTTCGCAGAGCTCATAACCGACTACAGACCCAACAACGACTACGAGGAAGACGAGGAAGACGAGGACGAAGAGTATGCCGCGTAAAGCCTTTGTCCTGTATCACTCCACGTTTCACCGCACCGCCAAGCGCATTGCTGAACTCCTCGACGTACCTGCACATAACACGAACACGCTTGCCAGGCCACCGCGAGGCAGCACCTTGATACTAAACTGGGGCTGCAAAAATCCCACAATGGAGTTTGTTAGAATTAACGGAACCTGGCTAAACCCCCCCGGTGCCATTCGTCTCACAGCAGACAAGTATCTCCTGATGCAACAAATGAGCATCAATGGAATCTCCGTCCCCGACCACTACAACCACCCAGAACCCAACACCGTAATCAGAGACCGCTTCAGCTGGGGAGGCCGCGACCTCCTCAACAAAATCCAAATCAATCACCCGTTCTGGGTTAAGTGGATCGAAAAGACCCGAGAATTCCGCATCTACTTCGCCAGAGAACCCGATGGAACCATCCGCCTTGCTCTCCGCGAGAAAGAGGGAGACAAGAGTAAGAGTGTCTGGAACAGGCACAATGGGTTCACATTCAAGAACATTCCAGAGGATCAGGCTACACTGAGAAGCGAACTGTTTGCTTTCGGAAAGCGCTGCATCCCCACTACAAACCTCACCTTCGGTACCGTAGACATCATCAAGGATCACGACGGAACAACATACCTACTCGAGGTCAATACTGCCCCCAGACTCCAAGACGGACTCTACCCAGGCACAATGATCGCAGAGACACTGAGCAAGTGGATCACCAATGCCGAGTGACATCACTCTCCGCTGCCACATCTGCGGTCGCTGCTGCCCCAACTACCACCCCCACAACAACTACACTTACTGCAACGTTTGTGTAGCTGAGGGCATGTGCGACTACTGTTTTAGCTGCGAGGTATTACACCCAGGCGCATGGATGTCCGTCACCTTAAGCGGACGCAAGTACTGTCAGCCCTGTTGGACCAAGCTCAGCATCCGCTGTCCAATGTGCCACTCTTATCAGATAGAAACCCTCAACTCGCCAGACCACCACTGCTGGCGCGTCTTCAATCAGCCCAGCTTCAGGCGGATACCCAACACCAGCACCTTCGATACGATCCCCTTCCACCGAACCGCCGGCGCTGAGCTCGAGCTACAGATCCCTTGGCACAATGCCCAACACCTACTACGGCCCAACCCCCGCTTAGTACACATGGCCTCCGAGCACTCAGGCCGCGTCACTGAGCTTATCACCATACCAGCTGCCGGTGACATGCTACAAGAAACAGTCACCGAGTTGTTCAACACCCTCAACCACAGCACAATACCAAAACTCCTAGGCGACAACCGTGAGAGCTGTGGGCTACACGTTCACGTAGACGCCAGTGATTTCCAACTAATACACATGAAGAACGCCCTCGGTATCGTCATGGCTTGGGACCAGGAGCTCTGGGACTACTCAAGCAGCCTAACCAACCGAATGGGATCTCGCTATTGCCAGAACATCAAAAACCACCCACAACTCAACTACCTCCTATCTACAACCTCCATCCCCAAGTTAATGACCTACTGGCGTAACGGAGGAGACGTAGACCAAGACCACACACCAGAACACAGGTACTGGAACCTGAACATCGATTCCTGGTTGAGAATAAAAACCTTCGAGTTCCGTACCCATGAAGCAACCGATGACCCCGATCGTACACTTGCCTGGATCCTCCTCTGTATCGGCATCATGGAGTATGCTCGCCAGGCCCCTAGCCAAACCTACCGCCAGTTCACAACTCGTGCCCGAAAGCTATCCATCGCAGACCTGGTGGTAATAGACGACAACAAAGTCCTAGGACTAAACGGAGATTTCCTGGATCGTCCCGGAGAGATCGTTCCCCCCATAACCACCTTCATTCAAGAGCCCATAACCCTGGAGAAATCCGCGTAAATGTGTGGACTATTCGGTTACGCCCGAAACCCGGAACTGCACGATCTGCCAGACGAACACATGCGTATACCCATCTACGACCTACTGCGCTACAACGCCGCTCGCGGCACCGACAGCTTCGGTCTGGCACTAATCTACGAGGACGGAAGCATGCGACTCATCAAAAAGGCTCTGCCACCACACCTCGCACACCACTACCTGCCCGTTCGCAAAATCAT
>JACDCK010000374.1 GCA_013817595.1 Pyrinomonadaceae bacterium
AACTATCCCTTCGGAATCCCCGCCTGAAGAAACGAACATTCCGGGTCAGACATCCGAGAGGAGCACGTTAGCTCCAGTTGCGCGTACGCTTGAGTCGGTCGGGCAAGGTGGCTGGACTGGCTTAATCGGAATACTCGGGTTGCTCTGCATTGCCGGGGTAGTAGCCAACAGGCACTACAAACGTTGATTCGAATGTAGATCTATTTAGGCCGCTTTGCCGTCAATGAGTTCGTAGGGAATGGCCATTCCTGTCCCCCCGAATACGCTCCTCCTTTCGAGAGCGAGCAGAACTCCAAGCGCCAACAGCGCGAAAGCGGCGCGATCGGATTTATCGTGGCTTCGCGCGCCAATGAGATGAAGATATCGTTGAACATCCGGCCGAACGCGTAATCCTCTAGCGGGTCAGTTCGCCGTGGCCATTTGGGCCTATAGCTCAGCGGTTAGAGCAGGGGACTCATAATCCCTTGGTCCCAGGTTCGAATCCTGGTGGGCCCACGGCGATTGTCTGCAAGGGCGGAACCTTCGATATTGAGCCGCAACGCCGTTTAACGGCTGCTTTAGCGCTGGTTTCTGGCTGCACTCGGCCCTTGCCTCGGAATGCGTTGACAACGCAACACGTGCTCTGAATATTGCCGCGTGCTGAAAAAATTCATTCCGCAGAGGCCGTCGTCACCGGTAGAAGAAGAATCCTTAAGCACGGGCATTGAAGACGATAATGGCGTCTCCGGACGAGAAGAGCCAAGACCATCACCGCCCATCACTAGCGATCACCACAAAATTATGGCTGAACATTCTGGCAAGGACGTCCTCTCGAGCGACGTGGAAATCAAAGGCTCGATCAAGTTCCAAAAAGAGCTTCTCATCGACGGCAAAGTGGAAGGTGAAATCCATTCCGATGGTGCTCTGACGATCGGCGAGAACGCTGACATCCGGGGCGAAATCAAAACGAAGTCGATCACCGTTTTCGGGAAAGTGCAGGGGAATATCACGGTCGGTGAGCGTTGCGAATTGAAATCACGCTGTACGTTACAAGGTGATCTGAAAGCAGCCCGCCTCGTGATTGAAGAAGGTGCAACTTTTGTGGGTAAGTCTGAAGTGACCAGCGGCAAGGCGACGGGGTCAAATTCGCGTCCGGAGCTTGTGCGCAACGACGAGTCGCCCGCACCGGTGAAGGCTGCCTTCGGCGCTCGCGCCTGATCCGCTCGGCTTCTTCTTCGCGACCAGTGGCAAAGTCGGGACCTGCTAAACTCGGTGTGGAGTGTCCACACTGCGGGTTTAAGCAGATGGAGTACGCCGCCGCGAAAAGCACAATGTGCCGCCAGTGCGGCAGCAACTTTTCGCCTGCGGCGCGCAAACAGATCGAGATAAAGCTGCGGACTGCACGCGCGCCGGAACCGGCCGCGGCTCCGGAAGAGCATGGCCACTCGGTGCTGCAGAAACTGGAAAATTTCTGGGGAAAGAAGAGGACCAGAATGGTCGAATGCTTCGAGTGCCAGGCAAAACAGGAAGTCATTGCCGCGGCCTCTTCGACCACTTGCCCAAAGTGTAGCGCGCACCTGGATTTACGCGACTACAAAATCACGACCAACTTCAGCCGCGCGATACGTACGCATGGCGAAGTGCACGTGACCGCAAAAGGTGACCTGAGTAGCAGCCAGGTCGTTTGCAGGTCCGCTTTGGTTGAAGGCAAGCTGCGCGCGGATCTTCATTGCTTGGGAACAGTGAGGGTAAACTACAATGGCAAACTTCCTGGGCGGATTTCGGCGAATCACGTCTTAGTGGAGCGCAGGTCGAAGGTGCAATTCTTTCGACGTGTGCGCGTGCAGAGCATCGAAATCCGTGGGCATATGACGGGCGAAGTAATCGCCGAGACAGTTGTAGTCATTCACCGAAACGCTTCGCTCGATGGGAGCGTCACCGCGAAATCGATTTCGGTCGAGAAAGGAGGCATGTTCTCTGGCCAGTTAATGATCGGCAGTAGCGGCCTCACTCAAGCGGAGCTCTTGCCCGCTCAGAAACCTGCGTCTGCGGAGTCCAAACCCATTTTGCCGCCCGGTTTTGTTCCGCCACTGCGCGCGACCTGATCTCGGGCTGAATGCAAAAGAAGCTGCTTCCCCGCAGTCCGTATGACCGCCTCGGCGGTTACGTCCATCTGCCTCGCCTCATTGATAAGGCGAAGCTCCATCGCAAGGGATTGCTGAACGGGTATAACTACAAGACGGTCGGCTTTGACAAGCATCTGCTCGCTTTCCTGAAGTTAAATCCCGATAGTTTCGAGGAAGCTGCGACTCGACTGGAAAAGGACGCCGCCATTTTGAAATGGATCGAGCAAAACGGGGCGAGGCATTCGCC
>JACDCK010000006.1 GCA_013817595.1 Pyrinomonadaceae bacterium
GAGCAACTCAGCCGGCAGCATGAACCATAAAAACGATGGCAGATCGTGACGCGCCGAACGTTCGGCCTGCGCAGCGGTTACCCACTCAAGCAACTTCCGGCGCGCGATCAGTTTTCGATACAGTGTGCGGACGATTGCATCCAGCATCAGATAAGCTTGATGCGGGAGAAATATCATCGACAATGCCGCCTGCGCGGTGTTGGTGCTGATGTCGCCCCAGACACTCCAGAAATGACTGGTCCAGGGGACGCCGCGCGGATGTATTAAGAGACTTGTGGTGACATGTAGATAAACGGGGAAGGCAATCGCCAGCACGACGAAGAGAGTCCAAATCAGAGTCGAGCCCGGAAATACTGTCCATGCAACCGCCAGCCAGATGAACAGAGAAGGCGCAACCAGGCTGCGCCGTAAATTGTCGAGAATCTTCCAGCGCGAGATCAGAGGCAGGATATTTTGCACTTTGCGTCCATGTGCGTCAGGCACGGTGGGAAAGAGCCAGCGAATAATCTGCCAATCGCCTCGCGTCCAGCGATGTTGACGGTGAGCATAAGAATCGTAGTGTGCAGGATAGTCGTCGAGGAGCTCGATGTCGGTAACCAGAGCCGCGCGAGCGTACAGCGACTCAAAGAGATCGTGACTGAGTAGCGAATTCTCCGGTACGCGTGCGTCCAGGGAGGCCTCAAACGCGTCCACATCATAGAGACCTTTGCCGGTGTAATTGCCCTCGCCAAAGAGATCCTGACACACGTCTGAGACGGCGGTCGTGTAGGGATCGATTCCGGTGTTCCCGGAAAAAATGCGCGCGAATCTTGAGCGGGAAGCGCTCTCGAGTGAAATGCTGACGCGGGGCTGCAAAATTCCAAAACCGGAGGTGACACGATTGGTGGCCGGATCAATGCGGGGCTGGTTGAGCGGATGGATGGCGGTACCCACGAGTTTGCGGCCAACTTCGCGCGGTAGTTTGGTGTCGGAATCGAGCGTGATCACGAAGCGCACCTGCGAGAGCAGTGCCTGATCCGCCGTCTGGACCATAAAACTTGTATCGCGGGCCCCGCGAAGCATGCGGTTGAATTCGTGGAGCTTTCCCCGCTTCCGTTCCCAACCCATCCATTTCCCTTCAGCCGGATTCCATTGACGGTGCCGGTGAAACAGATGAAACCGCTGAGGGAGGTGCTTGTTGTAACGCTGGTTCAAGTCGTCAATGCCGCTCAGGACCACATCAAGAAGAACGGCGTCTTCGGCCAGCTCTTCCGCATCGGCGTCTACAAAGTCTCCCAGGAGGGCGAAAAAAATATGCTCGTCCTGGTTTGCGAGGAAATGGACCTCCAATCTCCCGAGTAGTTCGCGCACGCCCTCTTCACTGGAAAAGAGCGTGGGGACCACAACCATCGTGCACGCGTTTTCTCCGATACCTGCGGAAGTGTTCATCCTGGGCAACAGGCGTGGCTCGAGGACATGGGTTACGTCCCAGTTCAGGATGCTAAGGGCGAGATCGCTGGCAGGAATGAGAGCCAGCAGGAAGGTTGCCGCCAACAATGGCCAGCCGGCGCCTGCTAGGTACATCGAGAAGACCAGGACTGCGATGATCAGGGCCGTCAAAAAAGTCAGCGTGCCTAGATAAGCGGGCGTCGGGTGGCGTATACACCATCGACGGAAACTCTCGTTTAGTCGTGGTCGATACCCAAAAGCGGCTTCCAGCTGAACCAAACCCTCATCAACCAGGTAGTAGCCGACGTGAGCTTGCGGCCCACCGTTTTTGCCTCCGTTGGACGCCTTAGCTGCTATCCTGACTGCCGCTTCGCCAATCTCCAGCTCCGTAAACAAGGTTCGCTTGCTAATCCGTTCCACTACATGGCGGTAGCGATCCCTGGAGCCAAACTCCATTTTCAAATAGGCGTCTGCCGGATCCTTCCCCAGCAGCGGATCGATCAAACTGACACTCTCAAAGAAATCACGCCAGTCGAGCGTTGAAAGGAGCCGCATACTCGTGATGATGTTGCCGACTGTGACCTGGGTCGCAGCCTGCCGTTGATGCTCGCGGTGAATAACTTGTTCGATACTGGTTCCTTGCCGTGCGAGTTGCTTTTCCAGCCAGTCAGTCACCGGCATTAAGGCAGGATCCTGTTCACGCAGGCGTTGCGTTAGTTGAACCACAAATGACCGGGGTAGGCGGTCGCGTTTTCCCAACCGCTCGGTAATTATAGGCACCAGTTCGGGAGGTTGCCGGGCGGCAAGTTCCAGTAGTTTGTCGGCCAGTTGATCGGCTTGCTCGCGCTCTTCACGGGCGCCAACAATCCTGGTGGCGAGCCTTCGCAAATTTTCCACGAGCGCCAAGCGAAGGCTGATTGCCACTGCCCACAGTTCACCTATCGTAAGCGGTGAGACCATTTGATATGCGGCAATGAATTTGCGGAGCGTATTGGTTTCTAGACGGCTGTCAGTATGGGCAATCAGAGCGATGGCCACCGCATAGATTCGTGGATAATCTTTGAGCTCTCCATCAGAGAGCTTGGGTAGTTCGTAGTAATAACTCTTGGGCAGGTCTTCGCGGATCTCGCGGAGTTGCTCTTCGATAATGTGAAAGTTATCAACCAGCCATTCCGCCGCCGGAGAGATCGAACGGCCGCTGCGTAGCGCTTCCACCAGGGTGCGATAGGCGGCAACGAGTTTTCGGCCGTTGTTCTCGAGCCGGGGCAGCAGGTAGGCACGGCCCTTCTTCCTGACGATTCTATGTTCGGCGGCCAGAGTCTGCGCGTATTGCTCGAGACGCTCGACGCTAAAGATCTCTTCACGGATCGGTTGTTCGTTTCCGTAGTCGGACGTTCTTCTTTTTAGGGACGCGAAAAAATCAGCCATAACCGTGGAAAGCCGTGAAAGCCGAAAAGAGCGCACAGCTACCACGGCATGATCTCGGTGTACGCAGTGCGGCCAGTTAAGAAATTTGGCTTAAGAATATCACGAACAGATAGGCCCTTGGTGGAACTTGAATCCAAGGGTTGCGCTCACCCTACCCCATTCATTTTGCTCGGCCGTGTCTGAGCGGCGTCGTTTGTGTCAAATTGAGTAGAACCCTCCTCAGATTGACTGACGGTATGACCGTACGTGTCATGAAAGGCCAAAAAAATGCCAAAGCGATAGATACCCCACCAAACCTCGCCCTGGGTACGAATAATCGGCTCGGAATACCATTTGCTCTTGGTACCCCCGGCTAGGCGGCGTGATCCGCCCCTGGAGTTATAAACCCTGGAAAACACTAGACACGAGAATCATCACACAATCTGGAATTTGGTACATGAGGACGATCGCGGTAGTTGGCGCGGTAGTCGCGGTCTTGCGTGTCTACAGACTGCCCATACAACAACTCGACCTCAGATATCCTTTTCTGGTACTGGTGACGCTTGTCATTGGATCGCGAATCACGGTTCAGATTCCCCGCGCCAAAGGGCACATCTCCGTCTCTGATACATTTAAGAAGAGATACATTCACAAACATTGTCACGAAGTGTGGGTCCAATCCTGACGAGGCCGAGACAGTTGAACAACTGATGGACCGCGCCGCCAAGGCCAGGTACGAGAATAAACCCAAGCGAGAGATGACATTTGAGCTGCCGGACATCGAACATTTGGAAGAAGCTGTGGCGTAGGCTCCAGTTCAGGTAGCACGCTCCGCGGCAGGTTTTCCGAAAACCTGCCGTTCTTCTGTAGAACTGGTTGACGATCGCCGTTCAGCTCGGCTTTGTCTGCGGCACCCTGCTGAGCGCACTTCTGAACCTGGCTGACATCATCAGCACTCGGTATCTGGTCGCTGTGTGTGCCTTAGCGGGAGCGACTACGAACGCTACTTTCGGTTATTACGCCCAGGGTGCCGGGTTAGGTATCACCATGCGCTTCCTGACGGGAGTTTTCCTGGCCGGGGTCTATCCTCCGGGCATGAAGATCATGGCCTCGTGGTTTCGCAGTTCTCGCGGGACCGCTCTGGGAGTACTCGTAGGAGCGCTAACGCTTGGGAAGGCCTCGCCTTATCTGATTAACGGTTTGGGCAGCCAGAACTGGCGCCACAATATTCTTCTTAGCTCGCTGCTCGCGGCGGTGGGTGCTCTTATCGTGCTGTTGTTCGTGGGCGAGGGACCGTTCACCCTGCCCGCGGCCCGCTTCGATTGGAAACAGGTATTCAAGGTCTTCAGCAACCGTGGGGTGCGCCTGGCAAACTTCGGTTACTTCGGTCACATGTGGGAACTCTACGCAATGTGGGCCTGGGCGCCGGTAATGATTCGCGCGAGTCTGGCTGTGCAGGGAAGCCCGGGACATCTCGCAGAGATTACTTCGTTTCTCGTGATCGGTTGCGGGGCCGTCGGGTGCGTGGTGGCGGGCCTGATTGCCGATCGAGTTGGCCGCACGCTGGTAACTTCATGGGCCATGGCGATCAGCGGCAGCTGTTGTTTGCTGATCGGATTTCTGTTTGAAGCGAACCCCACGTTGCTCTTAATCGTAGCGGCAATATGGGGAGCGACTGTCGTGGCCGATTCTGCGCAGTTTTCAACCTGCGGTACTGAGCTGGGGTATCCGCAATACATTGGCACCGCGTTGACGATTCAAACATGCATTGGTTTCCTTTTGACTAGCATCTCAATCGAGCTCATTCCTCACTTCGTCAACCTAGTCGGCTGGCGCTATGCGTTTGTTATCCTGGCGCCCGGGCCGTTTCTTGGTGTCATTGCCATGCTGCGACTGCGTAGTCTGCCCGAGGCAACGAGAATTGCCCAGGGGCGACGTTAAGGGGATTACGCTGAAAGCGTTGGCTAATCAACCCAGGGTTGCTGCAACCCTGGGATTCCGGTTCCAACGGATAGACCTCGCGAACTCTGAAAGAGTTTCGCGAGGTCGCGCCGCAACCATTCGCCAACGCCTTCAGCGTTAAGATTCTTTAGGGTTGCTGCAACCCTGGGCTGGAACTCGGGAACGCTTTCAGCGTAATTTGTAGCACATGGAGTTTTCACACTCGGTCGCTACTCTGCTCCTCGTCTCTAGTTGTTCTGGCGGCCATTGTTCCGCAAACTCCAGCACGCCTGGCAAGCTCGTCTTGCAAAATCCAAAGGGTTTCGCTAGTCTGGCGGCCAAGGTGATTAACATGCGATTCCATCATTAAGTACTGAGTAAGGGTAAAAGTCCCGCACGCACCGTTGTCGCCAGAGCGACAAGCGGTGGTGTGCCAATGTTCGCAGCCCTTGCGGACCGGACTTGTTGCACTACTCAGGCCTACCTTTCTTCCCCATCCAATCAACCTGCTCTAGCCGTGGATCGTTTTTTCTCGATCCGCTTTTCGAGGTGACTCATGGAATTCCCAGCCATCCAGGTTTGCAATCTGAAGAAAAGCTTTCGAAAGCGTGAGGGTTTCTTCAAGAAATCTCGGCTATGGGCTCTGGAAGACGTGTCGTTCGAGGTCCACAAAGGCGAGACCTACGGCTTGCTTGGGCCTAACGGCTCAGGCAAATCGAGCTTAATCCGAATTCTCTCGACGCTGCTTACGGCCGATGGAGGAGAGGTGCGTCTAATGGGTCACTCGCTTCCGAAGGAGCAGGAGGTTGTGCGCCGGATCATTGGGCGGGTAAGCGTTGACGCTGCCTTCTATAAAAAGCTTTCGGCGCGGGAGAACCTGCTTTACACAGCCTTGCTGTATGGCCAGAAGCCAGGCGAGGCAGAGCGCAGGGCCATGGAGATCCTGGAGCAGTTGGGAATGGAGAAAACGAAGTTCTCAACACCGCTTGAGGAGATGAGCCGCGGCATGCAGCAGAAGATCAGCATCGCCAGAGCACTGGTAATAGATCCCCCGCTATTGCTTCTGGACGAGCCCACAACTGGACTCGATCCGAAGAGTCGTCGTGATGTGCAGTCGTTTCTTGAGGCACTGCGACAGCGGACCGGAACGACCATCCTACTCACTACACACGATATGGCGGAAGCTGAACGGCTTTGTGCCCGCATCGGATTTTTGGCGCACGGCAAGCTTGTGGCTGAGGGTACGGCTGAGGCATTGAAACAGCAGGCCGCAGCAGCAACGCTAGATGATGCCTTTATCAAGTTAACCGGCGAAGGACTTTCGAAGGACGAAGAGCCACAAAAGGAGATGGGGGTCTTGGAGGGGGTGTGATGGAAACGACAATTCGCCAAACATGGGCCTTCATGTTCAGAGGCTATCATCTGACCCGGCGGTACATATCCTGGGTCATCGTGTTTAACTTCTACGCGCTGGTAACGTCAGCGACAGTCGCACTCATCGGCGTGGCGGCCCAGGACTATCAACTAACGCTCACCCTCGTGGTGGGGGCATTGATGTGGAATTTCATGTCGTCCCTCTACAACGAAATAGCCATGTCGATAGCCTACGAGCGCTGGGAGGGCACTCTTGAGTACACATTCATGGCGCCGGTTTCGCGCCTGATCCACCTCACTGGTATTAGTTTGTTTTCGTTGTTCAATAGCATCGTGCAGACTCTGGTCGTGCTGATTGGCTTGTTGCTGTTTACCGATCTGAACCTGCGCGGCGCAAACCTGTCGGGAGTGCTGGTTGTGCTCGGGGTAAGCACCATTGCCTTCGTAGGACTTGGGTTGATGGCGGCGGCGTTGCCGGTAATGAGTCCGGAGCGAGGCGCTGAGGCGACCCATATTTTCCAGGGTTCAATGTTGCTGGTCTCAGGAGTCTATTATCCGGTAGAGGTCTTGCCCAAGTGGTTGCAGCCGCTGTCAGCGTTGTCGCCGGCGACGTATACTTTGTCGGCCTGTCGTAAACTAGTGGGCCTCGGAAACAGCGGGTCGGTCCCCGGCAACCTGATGGGCGCGCCGCTTTCAGCAGTGATGAGGGAACTGATCATACTGGCCCTGATGGGAGCTGTACTGATGCCCCTGGGTCTTTGGGTCTTCGGGAGGATTGAGACCTGGGCCAAGCGAACGGGCAAGCTGAAAAGAACGGGATGATGAGTCAGAGTCTAAAAACCCGAGCGAAGAAAATCATTCAACTGCTCAAACGCGCTTATCCTGATGCGAAATGCAGTCTGAATCACTCGAACGCATTTGAATTGCTGATTGCCACTATCCTTTCCGCCCAGTGCACGGATGAGCGCGTAAACATCGTAACCGGGGATCTCTTTCGAAAGTACCGCAAGCCGGAAGACTATCTGAAGGTTCCTGCGAGCGAGTTGCAGAGCGATATCCGCACAACAGGTTTCTTTCGCAACAAGACTAAGTCGATTCAGGGCACGGCGAAGGTTCTAACCGAGCGACACGCCGGACGGGTGCCTGAAACAATTGAAGAACTGCTCGAGTTGCCCGGTGTTGCTCGCAAGACGGCGAACGTGGTGCTGGGCAACGCATTTGGCGTGACCTCGGGAATCGTAGTTGATACTCACGTGACTCGGCTCTCGAGACGGCCTCGCCCTGACTCAACAAAAGCATCCAGAGAAAATCGAAAACGATCTGGCAGCGATTGTGGCCAGGAAGGATTGGGTGATCTTTTCGCATCTGCTCATCGCCCATGGCCGGAAGATCTGCAAGGCTCGGAATCCGCTCTGCGCCGTATGTGTCATAGAAGAAGAGTATTGTCCCTCGTCTTATCTCAAAACAGGCGTCAAGCCAGGCAGTTAAGTTCTGACCGGACCTCCCGCACGAGCAAGGAGGCCTTCATTTGTTACATACTGATGACCCGCTAGCGCATCCTAGGGAACGCCGCTACAATGGGCCTCGCTCGGTTATTCTGATTTCGATGGCCGTTTCACCGCATAGAATGCCGGTTATTCAGTTTTTCTGGCTTTCGCACACCATCATGTCATCAGGCCGAGCGCCCGCTCAAGGCTCCCAAAACCCGGAAAGGGAGGCTGGCGCAGCTTGAGCTCCAAGTTTCAGTGGGACCGTCTGACTGACGAGCGTCTGCTCGACATGCGGATTTCCGATCTGCCCATCAAGATCAAGGACTCCTTCCTCGAGCCGCATATCAAACGTCTCTACCGTGAGCTCAATGAACGCGGCATCCGCTTCAAGCCACACGTCTGGCTGTCCGAGGAATGGTTTTCACCAGACGGCGTGCCCGGCATTGCAATTCCTTTTTACCTGGCCCATACGCGCCTGATGAAGTTGGAGCGCAAGCAAATGTTCGAGGTCGAAGGCGGCACCGACACGGAGTGCATGCGCATCCTGCGTCACGAAGCGGGTCATGCGCTCGATACTGCGTTCCGGCTTCACTTCAAACGTCAATGGCGCGAACTCTTCGGTTCCTTTGCGCAACCTTATCCCGATTTCTACAAGCCCAAACCAAAGAGCCGCAACTACGTCCTGCACCTGCGAGCGTGGTACGCCCAGGCACATCCAGCCGAAGATTTTGCTGAAACGTTTGCGGTTTGGCTCACACCACGCTCCCGTTGGCGACGCCGGTACAAAGGATGGCCGGCACTGCGCAAGCTGGAATACATCGATGACGTGATGCAGGAACTGGCCGGCACAAAACCGCGAAACCGGGCCAGAACTAAGGTGGAGCCGCTTTCGAGTCTAAGAATTACGCTGCGCGAGCACTACCGTCGCAAGCGGGAGAAATATGATTTTGATTGGCCGGCTGTTTACGATCGGGATCTAAAGCGGATTTTTTCCGACGATCCGCAGGATCGGTTGCGGCCCAGTGCCGCCAGTTTCCTCCGCAAGGTTCGTCACGAAGTTCGTCAGATCGTTGCCGACGGGACCGGCGTTCACCAGTACACCATCGATCATGTTTTGCAAAACATGATCGATCGCTGCAAGGAGTTGAAGCTGCGCCTGGTGACCCCGCCACGCGAGGCTCGTCGGCGGATGATGATTGTGTTGACGGTCCAGGTAATGAACGTGCTTCATTCCGGTTACCATCGCATAGCCGTATGACCTTCGAACCCAAAAAGAAGCTGCGCATAATCGTCCTGGTGCATCAGGACCTGGTGCCGCCGGATTCGCTCGATGGTCTGAGCGACAAAGAGAAACTCGAGGTCAAAACTGAGTATGACGTCATCTCGACCTTGAAAAAGATGGGCCACGAAGTCTATCCGATTGGGCTCTACAACCAGTTGGATGTAATAGGTAACGCGCTGATGGAGCACCGGCCCCACATCGCTTTCAATCTGCTGGAAGAGTTTCATGGCTACCCTCTCTACGACCAGCACGTCGTCAGCTATCTCGAGCTGATGAAGCAAGCGTACACCGGATGTAATCCCCGCGGTTTGACCCTCGCCCATGACAAAGCACTGACCAAAATGATTCTGGCTTATCATCGTCTGCAAGTGCCAACCTTTGCGGTGTTTCCAATTAATCGAAAGGTGCAGCGGCCAAAGCGTCTGACGTTTCCCCTGCTGGTGAAGTCGATCAGCGAAGAAGGCTCGGTCGGTATCGCCCAAGCTTCACTCGTCCACGATGATGAAAAACTCACTCAGCGCGTGGAGTTCATCCACCGGCAGAACAAGACTACGGCAATAGCAGAGCAATACATCAAAGGTCGCGAAATTTACGTGAGTCTGATTGGCAACCAGAATATTCAGACGTATTCGCCCTGGGAGTTAGTCATGGAGAAGCTGCCTGAGGGCTCAGAGAATATCGCGACGCTCAAGGTGAAGTGGGACCCGGCTTACCAGGAGAGAGTGGGACTGGCAACCAGAGCGGCAGAGCTTGCCCCGGAGCAGCATAAGACCTTGGAACGTCTCTCAAAGCGAATCTACCGCTATCTTTTCCTCAGCGGTTATGCGCGCCTGGATTACCGGATGACCGAAGAGGGGCAGTTCTACTTGCTCGAAGCTAATCCTAACCCCCAAATCGCTCATGACGAGGATTTTGCCGATTCGGCTGCACACTCCGGCGTTCCCTACGATCAATTGCTTCAAAAAATAATGACTGTTGGCTTGAACTATCAGGGCTCGGGTCAGGTTACGTAGCTTTAAAAGTGGGGCCCTTGAATCGGGGATACGCGCCGAATTGATCATTTTCTGTTTGTACCTCCAGACCCCTTAAATCAATTAGCGAGGCTTGTCCCCAATGATGCTCGCACTCAAATTGCTTTTCGCGATCAATCTATCTCGGCTCGTTAAACGTGAGGTGTTTGCTCGTAGCAGTGCCTGAAACCCTTCGCTTGCGGCACGCCATGGCCTGGTCTAGACCCATTCACATTGACCGTTGTGTTTCGCGATGGAACGTTCGCGCTGTTAGAAATGCGGCGACAACTTTCCTCTCGGCTACCTTTCGTGACTTCTTTTAATTCGCAGGGGGAGCCGAAATGTGAGTCGTCACAAAACAGTCACATTGCTTCTTGTAGCATCCATGAGCAGACGCTATTCTGCGCTTGGATTTCAGCAGTGCCGCCTCACTTAAAAAAGAAATAAGGAAACTATTAGCAGAAGGTAGTTCCCCTTCTATGCATTTACAAAAGCTGTTCCCCTATGCGCTAACCCTGTGTCTTACCCTTGTCTGCTCTATTACGGCGCTGGCTCAGAGCTTCGAGACCCGCGAACGACAAGTCGCAAGAAACATGTTAACAAATGATCTGACTCCTACCTCGGCGGATGACCCCATCATCATTTCGCTGGCCTCCCCTGAGGAAATCAAGGCAGCCGCAGAGACGACCACGAGCGCCGGTTTCAAATTCCAGCAAATGATGTCCTCGGCGATCGATCAGAGGCTTAGGGCTCCCTACTCGTGGGGCGCTACCGGACTTTCCAGATTCGATTGTTCCGGATTCGTTTGGAGTACTTTCCAATCGGTAGGAATCGACTTTGAGCGCAGCAGCGCACGTACGCTTTGGGCACGCTTTGCTCCGGCGACGCCCGAAGAGAAGTTCAAGTTTGGCACGTTGGTCTTCTTCAGCGGGCTCACCCACATTGGGATTGTCGCTGACGAACACGGCTTCTATCATGCCTCGCGTCGTCACGGCGTGGTCTATTCAACTTTTAACAACTATTGGCTGTCTCGCATCGATGGTTTTCGTCGTGTGCCCCTGCCGGAGCAGGTTGAGACAACGGTCGACTAAAGATTGCAACTGTTTCCCAAGTAGAACGCCAGCGCATCGATTGAAGCGCCGGCGTTTTGAACTTTCTGCTAAAGCTGACTGTTAGCAGTTGTTCTAACGGCTAAGACACAAAGCCTGCCCGGTGTTCTTCGTCAGGCGCGTCCCAGACCACCACGATCTTGTCTATCGCCATGAAGCAGATCTTATCTTCAGGATCTCTTAGCTGAACGATGCCGCCCTCCACCTTGATAACCTCGCCATGGAGACTAGTAGAACCCTCACAGCGGAGCTCCACTTTCTTACCAACCAGTTTTGAAAGAAGATCATTCATTAACTGTCATCCCGCGCTCCGCCACGGGGCCATCAGGCATACCTTAGCGCCCATTTCCCTTCCTGAACGTAATTTGAATCAAAGGCAGAACGTCGGTATCGTCCTGCTGCGTGCGTTCAAACTCGAGGAGGTCGAAGTGAGCACATCGGTCGGTGGTAGGAAATTCTCGGCACACAGCCGGCCGGGCGTTGTATATCTTGCACTGGCGGGTTACCGGATTCAAAAAAGTGCAGGATTGTCCCAGTACCGGGTCGGCTTGCGACGCAGAACCCGTTCGGTACTGTTGTAGGTGCGCGTATACCGCACCAGCGCGGTTTCGTAATTCACGCCGAAATGCTTTGCCAGCCGGTTGATATCCCGTCTAGTAACCTGAACGCGTTCATAAATTGAGCAGCAATAGGCCGGGCATTTGCTGCAGTCATAGTTTGCCGGGTAAACACTCGCTGTCGTACCCATAAACACTCAGACCTCTTGCTTTTCCTAAGACACTTCCGGAACTCTAACGCCGCTTCGATTTTTTGTATTCAGCAAGCAGCAGGGCCATGAATTCATCACGGCGTTCGTAGAGTCGCTTAGGCTCGCGTGGCGCGTGCTGCGCCAAAGCATAAGCTGTAATGATCGGCAGCGCTACTGTGGAATCAACATAACAGACAACTGCATCCGGTAGACGATCAGGATCAACCTTACCCCATGAAACGGCTTCGCCGGGTGTTGCTCCGGAAAGCCCGCCGGTATCAGGACGTGCGTCGGTTACCTGCAGAAAGTAGTCATGGCCTCGCTCGTCAATGCCCAGCACTTCCTGAATCTGTGGTTCGGTTTGGAGTAGAAAGTTTTTTGGGGACCCGCCGCCCAGAATAAACACCGCTGACTGACCAGGCTTGCGCTTGCGCTGACCGGATTTTTTCCTCCCGGTATTGCCTGGATCGCCGGCATTACGTTTGGCTGCGAGCACAATCGCGGCCGTCTCGTTTACGTCAAGCGAGGGATCGAATGCCAGTTTGTTACCCTGCAGAGCTTTTGCCGCCACGTTCATGCCAATGGACGAATCACCAGGCGATGATGTGTAGATTGGCACAGAATACTCGTAAGCGACGGCCAGTAGAGACTTATCCTTAAGTCCCAGTTTTCGCTCGCGCTCATGCACGTAATGGCCACAGAGGTAGTGAAACTCGGCCGTGGACATCGGTTTTTGAAATTCTTTGGCTTCGATGATTTTTCGGAAGAAAGCATCAGTATCAAGCAGAACGGAATAATCGAAGAAGATGTCGTAGATGCGCACCACCTCTTCTTCTCGAAGCACGATGTCAGAAGTCTGCGCATTGCCCTGGTGCATTGAGAGCCCGATGCCGAAGTGGGTATCGTGATAGAGATTCGCGCCTGTGGAAATAATCCAATCAATGAAGCCGGCCTTGATCAAGGGAATCAGAGCTGAGATACCCAGGCCCGCAGGGGTTAGGGCGCCCGTTAGCGAGAGACCTATTGTGACTTCCGGCTCAAGCATCTTCTCCGTGAAAAGCTGGCAGGCTTCCCGCAAACGCGCCGCGTTGTAGGCCAGAAATGTTTCATCAACAAGACTGGCCAGAGTCGTCTTCGAGGTTATTGGGGCGGGATCGATTTTCCTTCCATGCAGGAATTTGCTTCTAGCCGTCATGGTTACGTCTCAATTGGACCAAGCATAGACAAGTGCGATAGCGATCCTTCATCTCGGCGCGCTGCTCATCGCTCAGCCTTATTTTCCGAACACCAGAAACCCGCAAGTGTGGCGCCGCAGGTAAACTGGCTCCCACGCGCTTCGCAAGTGGATGGCTCGTGCCAGCGCATGGAAATAACTGCTGCAAATCTCTTGAGTCTGGTGGTCATTATCTGGTTTGACCTTCGCTCCCATTCTCTTGCGACGCGCGTTTCAGTCTCAGGCGTCCGATACGCCGCTCGTCGGCTTCCAGAACTTCGACATCGAAGCCGCGAAAAGTTAAGTGCTCACCAGAACGCGGCACCTTGCCCGATTCGTTGATGACCAGCCCGGCAATGGTCGTGAAGTCGTCGTCTTCTATCTCCACTCCAAACAGTCTCTCGATTTTCCCGATCTCGGTTGATCCGAGCACTTCATAGGCGCCGTCACGACTTTCGACAATCTCTTCTTCCTCCCGTCCGATATCCTCATCTTCAATCTCGCCGACAATCTCTTCGAGAATATCCTCAACCGTGACCAGCCCCGCCACGCCGCCGTATTCATCAATCACAATTGAAAGTTGGACGTGGGCCTTTTGCATCTCTTCGAGTAACTCCGCAACCGGTTTAGTCTCGGGCACGAAATAGACCGGGCGCACCAGCCGTGCAATCGGTTCATCTTCCTTGCCTTCGGCCCAGCGTTGCAGGAGATCGCGAACGTAGATCAAACCCTCTACATTGTCGATCTGATCGCGATAGACCGGCAGTCGCGAATACTTAGACTCAATCATGATGTCCCGGGCCTCACGAACCGTCGCGCTTTCGGGTATCGCCACTATGTCCGGTCGAGGAGTCATTACTTCGCTTACGCTAGTGTCGCCGAACTCAATGATCGAATGAATCAGCTCGCCTTCTTCTTCCTCCAGAATGCCTTCCGCTTCGCCGACATCGATCAACGCCTGAATGTCGTCGCCGATGTCTTCCTCGTCTTCTTCTTCGCCGTTCTCAGGCGCTTGTTCTTTGCGGCGTGTGCGATCGAAGAGTTTGTGAAAGGGATCTGCGGCAAAGGCCATCAAAGGCAGAAAGGGACGAATTACGGGTAACAGGAATAGCAGAGTGGCTTCGGGGTCGCGGGTCGAGATAAAGAGTGGAATGAGTTGACGAAACATTCCCGCCAGCAACAGACCCGCAAGCAGGCCGACTAAAACAAAACGTCGTTCCGAGAAAAGTTTGAGTGAGATGGATGTGACCAGCACCGCCACTACCACCAGCAGAATCTGAATTGTTGCGGATATGGCGAAACTAAACCGCGGGCGATTTTCCAGGACCTGCTTTAAAAAGCCCGCCGAACGCCTTTTCGATCCCTCTTCCGCCTCACTGATTAGGCGTCTCAGCCCAACATCGCTCAACTGACCAAAGGCCATGTCGACAGTGGCGAGTAAGGACAGGACAGCGAGCAGTAAAAAGGTAAGTACGAATTCAATTTGCATGCGCTACAGGATGGTAAAACGTAAATCGCAAATGGTAAATGGTCTGACCCGCATCCGAGGGTAGCTAATCTCAGACGGGAAGCCGGCCACCCCTGCTTTACTAACCATTTAAGACAGCACTATTCTACCGGTCCGGTCATATGCCCATCTTGCCCCGTAGGCGCAGTTCCAGCCGATTCATCTCCCCATCATCAGTTTCATGGTCATAGCCGCAGAGGTGCAGCAGCCCGTGAAGGATTAGTTGCGCAATTTCTTTTTCAAAAGCGAGACCGTTCTCCACTGCCTGGCTCTCCGCACGCTCAACAGAGATTGCAACGTCGCCCAAGCTCGGCTGTGATGTTTCGGCAAACAGGTCGTCACCTCCCGGAAACGACAACACATCAGTCGGGTTGCCCCGTCCTCGGAACCGTTTGTTCAGAGTCTTTATCTGCCGGTCCGAGACGAAAGCAATCGTGGCGTCGTGTCCGGCTTTTCCGATAGTCTTTAGTGCCTTTTCGCCGAACACCTGCCAGCGCTCGCAGTCCATCTTTCGTCGGCGTTGCCTGCTCACTACCTCAATCATAGTTGCTTAAGACATCCGGCTGTTAGAGGAGTGTTCTGCTCAATAGCGCAAGAAACCTCATCCCTACCGTGGCATCTGTCATTCCGGCATTTCAGATATTGGCCTTCTTGGAATGGTCTTCGTATGCCCTGATAATCATTTGTACGAGCTTGTGGCGCACCACGTCCTTTTCCGTAAAGTAGACGAACTCGATGCCTTCCAGGTTAGAAAGTAAGCGCTCAGCTTCAATCAGACCGCTGCGTTTGCCGACTGGCAGATCTACCTGGGTGACGTCGCCAGTGATCACGGCCTTGGAACCAAAACCAATGCGCGTTAAGAACATCTTCATCTGTTCGCTGGTGGTATTCTGAGCTTCATCCAGGATGATGAAGGCATCCGCCAGAGTGCGACCCCGCATGAACGCGAGGGGCGCCACTTCGATCACCCGCTTCTCCAGCAACCTGGTAACGCGTTCGTAGTCAATTAAATCGAAGAGCGCATCGTAGAGCGGCCGCAAGTAGGGATCCACCTTGTCCTGCAAATCGCCGGGGAGGAAACCAAGTTTCTCGCCCGCCTCCACCGCGGGTCGCGCCAGTACGATCCGGTTAACCTGCTTCTGCATCAAAGCCTGAACAGCCATCGCTACTGCAAGATATGTCTTACCAGTGCCGGCTACACCGATACCGAAGACTACGTCCCTTTCCTGTATGGTCTGGATATATTTGCGCTGATTGGCTGATTTCGGAGCTACTTGCTTTTTCCCGGCCGGATTGAAGCGCGATTTGGTGAAGTAATCCCGGAGGCTGAAGGCGCGGTCCTCGGCGATCTGCGCAAACGCCTCACGCAGTTCCTTGTCGGTAAACTGCCGGCCTTCTTTGAAGAGTTCGGCAAAGTCCTCAAGAATGCGCTCCGCAGACCCGACGTCTTTGGGATCTCCGTCTATGGAAACATCTTGCCCTCGGGCGTTGATACGCACGTCCAGAAGCGACTCCAGGTACTTAATGTTCTGGTCGTGAACACCGAACAGCGTTTCCAGTCCCCTTGGCGGAAGCTCAATCTTGTTCAAGAACTCTCGCTTTCATTTCTTGGTGAACTATGAGGAAGGCTACAGGGTGAAAGTGCGGAAAGATTGTTGACATATCTACGGCTGGCACGCTACTACAGGGCTCACTTAGGTGTCAAATATTGCTTGATTTAAAGGTCGATCCGACGGGTTCGCCGCTTGACACTCGCCATGGTGGCACCTATACTCCGTCACTTGCGGATGACGCCCTGCGTCGCGTCTGAGTCATAAACACTATCCTCGAAGCAGCAGGCCGGGGAAGGCAATTATCGGGAGAGTTTGATGCCAAATCATAAGTCAGCAGAAAAGCGGATGCGCCAGAATGAAAAGCGCAAGCAGATCAATCGGAGCAATCGCACCCGGGTCAGAAGCTCTATTAGGAAGCTGCGGGTGGCACTAGAGTCGGGCGATGCGCAAGAATCAAAGACGCTCTTACCGGCGACCGTTTCGACTATCGACAAGGCAGTGCAAAAGGGTGTGCTCCACAAGAACACTGCGGCGCGCTACAAGTCGCGGTTGACAGCGAGCGCAAATCAGGCGGCGGCCAAGTAAAGTCTTAACAAATACTACATATGGCGAGGCGGACCGAAAGTTTGGCCCGCCTCGCTTTTTACTGGAGTCTACCGTAAGACTCGAGTTTCTTACCGGGACTGCGGGCGTTCCGCCCGCAGCGAGCGCGTAAGCGCAAGCCGTTTGGGGCAAGCAGTGCTTAGCAGGCTCATGTTCTCAAGAGGAAAATTGAAGAGTGGCTGGCTATTACAATGAGGTTCGCGAGATCGAAGCGGTTGTAGAGGGTTTCGAGTCGTGTACCACCGCCAAAGACGCCTTCACTCACCGCAGTCATGTCACTGTGGCCAGTTATTACCTCCGCTGCTCCAACGAGCCGGACGCGACACAAAGAATGCGGGCGGGCTTGCTTCGCTTCCTCGATCACCACAGCCTCCGCCGGGCAAAATTCCACGAGACGTTAACAATTTTTTGGATTAGAACTGTTTCGGCTTTTCTCGAGCGTTTGGATCAGAGACTGCCTTTGCTTGAGATGACCAACGCGGTGATTCAATCGTTGGGCGACTCGCGTTTGGTTTTTGAGTACTACAGCGAAGAACTTTTGCGGACGGATGAGACGAGGAACGGTTGGGTCGCTCCTGACCTGAAAGATCTGTAAAGAAACGGCCGTTAACCTGACAGCTCACACACCAGCATCTCGAGCTGGAGCCGTGCGCCTTTGGGTCCGCCTCCTCCCACCGAGGTCTTAATGGCCAGATCAGCGGCGGCGATCAGTTTAATTCCGTGTGCGATCTTCGCCGCGTCACTGCGTTTGAGGTTGGCGATAAAAGCGTCGCGTTTGAAGGAGGGCAACGGCACAGTGCGAAAGACGTCGTCGCGTGACCCGCGTGTCAGAGCCTCTTTCGCGAGCGCCAGCCGGTGATAGTTCCCAGCAATCGCACCAATCAACATTACCGGTTGCGCGCCACCCTCCAGCAGCCGGTACAGTGTTTCGAGCGCTTGCTTACGATTCCGGGCAATTAAGTGATCACCCAGCTCCCAATTCGAAAGCTCCCGCGATCGGCCAATCAAGTCATCCACCATCTCAGCCGTAATGCGTCCCGTCGGCAACGCTGCGGATGCCAATTTATCCAGCTCGGAAAAGAGCGTCTGCACGTCTGTGCCGACCAGCATGATGATTTCGCTCAAGGCCAGTTCGTCACACGTTACCTTAAGTTCTCTCAAGCGAGACTTGACCCAGGTTCTGGCCTCGGCATCTTTCAGAGCTGGATAGTCGACAACCTGACACTTCTCCAATAAAGCTCTGGCAAGCTTTTTACGCTTGTCGAGATCCTCTGTATTGAAGATGACCACTGTCGACTCTGCCGGGTTGCTTATGTATCGTACCAGCGCCTCTTCGTCGGCCTCGCGGAGTTTGCCGAAGTCTGTGATTTTCACGACCCGCCGTGTAGACATCATCGGCAGTTGGTTGGCCGCCGCGATTGCCTCCTGAGCACCGCCGCTTGTGAGGCTGAAACTCGACTCATTAAACTCGCGCAGCAGAGTGCCGCTCAACGCTGCCTCGGTAAGCGCGCGCGCGCCATTGTCGCGCAGATAACCTTCACAACCCACAAGCAGATAGACGGGCGCCAGTCGTCCCTCTTTCAGCGAACGTTCCAGTTCAGTGCGGGAAAAAGTACTCATTTCTTTTGTTCGGTCTCCACGGCATTGATGAGGGTGGAGACGATACTTTCAGCGAAGCTCCGTGCCATACGTTGGACGGCCGGATCTTCCTCGCTGAAGAAGTTGCGCGGGTCATTAGCAAACTCATACTCGCCGCGAAAGACAAAATTCTGATTGTCGTAGAGCACCCGATTCTCGGTTTGGTCGCGTACGGTTACCGCGGCCTCAATAGTCACTTCGAAAATCCTAGCGCGGCCTTTGTCATCCAGCAGTACCCCGGCGAAGCTGAAGCTCTTAATGATGCCTTCGATAACCGCATCTGCGCCTTCGCGATCCCCTTGCACGCGCAAACCGCGACCGCGGTGAATCAACTCGACGATAACGGCCTTCGTGAACCGTGACTCGATCTTGAAGCGCAGGGCGCTGTTTTGAAACGCCGGCACGGCCACGGTGCGGATACGTGAGGGCAACTGGTTCTTCGTGACGGGCTTGTAACACTCGGTAAAACCGGACACGCAAAGGAGCATTACGACCAACGCAGAAAGGCGAAGAGTTTTGTACATCAGAAGGGTCTCTCTCAGTGGTCTGGTCACTGCCAAATTGAAGTTGAGATTCTCTCTCACGCGAGTCACTTAAAGCAAGGTGATAACGAATTCACATGATGTCGTTGATAGCATCGGCAATGCGCACGGTTTCCACGGCAGCTTTCACGTCGTGCACGCGGACGATGTGAGCACCCCGCAAGACGGCGGCGGTGATGGAAGCCATGGTGCCATAGAGGCGATCTGTGGCCGGCGCGTTGTCTAGTAAGCGCCCGATGAAAGACTTTCTCGAGGTGCCGATCAGGATAGGAAAGTCGGCGAATGCGTGGCCGAGCTGATCGAGCCTGGCTATGAGTTCTATGTTTTGTTCCTGAGTCTTCCCGAAGCCTATTCCTGGATCGATGACGATCGATTCACGTTTGACTCCCCGCCGTTCGGCCATCGCGACGCTGCGGCGTAAGCTGTTGGTTACTTCCTCGAGAACATCAGCCACCGGCGGCAGCCTTTGCATTGTAGCGGGGGTGCCGCGCGAATGCATAAGCACCAGGCCCGCGGCCGACTTCGCAACTTCATCGGCGATATGAAAATCAAATCGCAGCGCGGAGATATCGTTAACGATTGCCGCCCCGGCATCGAGCGCCGCCCGCGCCACCACGGCCTTGGTTGTATCGATGGAAATTGGAACAGTGGTGCGTTTGGTTAACGCTTCAATGACGGGCAAAACGCGTTGAAGTTCCTCCTCGGGGGAAATCAGGTCCGCATCTGGACGTGTCGATTCGCCACCTATGTCGAGGAGGTCCGCCCCATCAGCAATCATCTGTTCGGCATGTGCCAGCGCTTTGTCAGGTGAGAGGAATTGTGCACCGTCACTGAAGCTGTCGGGCGTGACATTCAAAACGCCCATGATGAGTGTGCGATTGCCGATTGGCAGTATGCGACCAGCGATGCTCCATTCCCGATCCATGTGGCCATAATAGAGCGGAAGAATGAAAAGTAGAAAAGCGCCGCAGAGAGAGATACTACAGAACCGGGAGCGGTAGGGATGCAGCCGACAGGCTGCGAATCTAATGGGGTGAAAGTCCTCTGCCGTCAGTTGCCCGATTCAGACGGCAAGCATATCCGACGTGTGAGGAGGCAACAACTCATACGGTGCTCGGAAGTAAACGCCACGGCTGCCCTGCGGTCATACACCGCGGCGGTAGGAACGACCTGTGGCAAGCAAACCTGGAGGCCTGAACATTAAGGAATGACTGCAGCCCCGAAATCCGGTTCCGTGCAGAAGTCGTGGCACGGGGAAAAGCGAAGTTGTCGACCCGTTCTACCGTTGGGGAAGGCCGCCGCTCAGTAGGAAGAAACGGGCAAGTGCACTACTGAGACAGCCGGGGTAGAGGTCCAAGCATCCAGGGAAAGATTCGCAAAGCTAACGTCGGGAAGGTCCTGAGGTCCAGCAGCAGGTGGTCCAAGCTGCAAAGACTGACCAACGGGTGTAAAAGCGAAGTTGGTGAGAGGCTTCGGGACTGGCACATGAGGTCGTAGTAGCGATGAACGGCAGTTAACACTTCCGGAGCGAAGGACCTCTGGGCACGCAGTGCAATCTGGTGGGGCAGGTCCCCGGACTCTGAGCCGGAAGGGCCTGGCACTCCCAATCGATTGCTAGGCCATGGACAAACTTCAGTGGCTGAGCGGATTGTCGGCCACAGACTTAAGCTACAGCCATTGCAGGAAGGTCCCTGAGCGGAAGCTGCGGCCTCGAACCGGATTCGGGAAATCCGACCGTCCGGGATGTGCGTCCAGCTAAGGCTGGCGCGTTCAGTGGGAGATAGTCCCACCAAGGCAAGAGTCAGAAGCCTTGTAGCTTGAATGGCAGGCTGGCGGGAAACCAAGAGTCTGATGCCCATTGACAAAGCCATCTTCGGGATGGTGAGCGAGTCACCGGGCCGTAACGAAAGTGAATGCAGAGGTAGCCTCGAAAGGGTCGAAGCTCCGGAGGTTGAGCCCTTGTCCCGGGGGCGAAGACGGTATGGACGGCCGCAGCCTGACTGAAGCGGTCGGCCACTCCGGCGGGGTGGTAGCGACAGCACGGTGACAAGGACGCGTCGAGCAACTGGAGAAGCCCTCCTCGTCCCAAGGAGAAATCACTGGAGCAAGGTAGACCGTATAACCGGAGACACCGGGAAAGCGGTCGAAGGCGAGAGGGTGGCGGAGGGGTCCGCAATAGCGAGGAAGCGGAGTAATGCCCGTGGAGCAGTGCTGTGCGCCCAGCTTCTATCCCGATCGACCGGATCCAAACATTCTACGCCCCGTAAAACCGCAATTAAGACGGATTGAGTTTAGGGATCCGGTCGCTACCGCTCGCGGTTCTGTATTGGAGCAGGATCTGCTCCATTAATTACCATTCTGAGTCTTGACACAGCCTCAAAAAGACCTTCTCCGAATCAGGCACCACAGCCGCTCAGCTCTGTTGGAAAAGGGGAACAGGTCCTCACCCGTTCCCCTTTTACACGTTTACCCGTTCCGCCAGCCGTTTTAGGCGGGCGCCGGATTTCCACCGGTAATCGGTGGCAGAATCGGCTTCAGCGACTTTGCTGTTGGCTCTTTCAACTGCGGCCGGTCTTCGCTGTCAGAGTCTGATACCGGCTGCTGTTCATCGAGCGGCAGCCCGGCAACGACACGCCGGATCTCAACAGCATCGAGCGTTTCCCGTTCGAGGAGGCATTCAGAAAGCCGGACCATGATGTCGCGGTTCTCTTCAATGATGTTTCGAGCGCGCTGATACTGTGCCGTGACGATCTGTTTCACTTGCTGATCGATCTTAATCGCCGTGTCTTCTGAGAAGTCGCGATGCTGAGCAATTTCGCGGCCCAGGAAGATCTGCTCTTCCTTTTTACCGAAGGTTAGCGGACCCATTTCAGACATGCCATACTCGCAGACCATCGCTCGGGCCAACTCCGTAGCGCGCTCGATATCATTCGATGCGCCAGTGGTGATGCCGCCGAGGAAGGTCTCTTCGGCGATGCGGCCGCCCATCAGAATCGCTATCTGGCCCAGCAGGTACTCTTCGCTGTAATTGTGGCGGTCGCCCTCAGGCAGTTGCTGCGTCAGACCAAGCGCCATACCTCGCGGGATGATTGTCACTTTGTGCACCGGGTCGGCATTGGGAACCTTCAACCCGACGAGGGTATGACCTGCTTCGTGATAAGCCGTAACGCGCTTCTCCTCATTCGAGATCACCATGCTCTTGCGCTCGGCGCCCATCAGGACTTTATCTTTCGCCAACTCGAAATCGGACATGGCTACCAATTTCTTGTTATAGCGCGCAGCATTTAATGCCGCTTCATTCACGAGGTTCGCCAGGTCGGCGCCAGTGAAGCCCGGCGTGCCGCGGGCAATAACGCTGATGTCAACGTCCTCACCGAGGGGAATTTTGCGAGTGTGAACTTTCAAAATACCTTCGCGACCGCGCACGTCGGGCCGGGATACGACGACACGCCGATCAAATCGCCCGGGCCGGAGCAAAGCCGGATCCAGTACATCGGGTCGGTTAGTCGAGGCGATTAGGATCACGCCGTCGTTCGACTCGAATCCGTCCATCTCGACCAGCAACTGGTTCAACGTCTGTTCACGTTCATCATGACCGCCGCCGAGACCTGCGCCTCGATGACGTCCGACTGCGTCAATCTCGTCTATGAAGATGATGCAGGGCGCATTCTTCTTGCCCTGCTCAAACAGGTCGCGCACGCGGGAGGCGCCGACGCCCACAAACATCTCCACGAAATCGGAACCTGAAATGGAGAAGAAAGGAACGTTCGCTTCCCCCGCAATCGCACGGGCAAGCAGGGTCTTTCCGGTTCCCGGCGGACCCATCATTAGTACGCCTTTGGGAATGCGGCCGCCGAGCTTCTGAAATTTCTGTGGCTCTTTGAGGAATTCGATGATTTCCTGGAGTTCTTCCTTGGCTTCTTCAACGCCGGCGACGTCCTTAAAGGTGACGCGTTTCTGCTGGTTGTTAAGCAGCTTGGCTCGTGACTTTCCGAAGCTGAGGGCCTTGTTCCCTCCAGACTGCATCTGCCTCAGCATGAACACCCAGATGCCGATAATAAACAGGAGGGGCGCCCAGGTGATCAGCATCGGCCAAAAATAGTTGCTGTTCCCCGACTCGTCTTCAACCTTCTCAACCCGTTTCTGGCCGTTTACCAAGTCGCGCGCTTCTTTCAGGACCTCGGCCTTCGTGTGCTCGTTGGTAAGCTGGGCGGTGAATTGGTTACCGCGACTATCAACCGCGATAGCCTCATTCTGTTTGACTGTCAGCGATTTCAATTCGCCGACGGTCATAATCTTCTGCTCCAAAGCGGTTAGATCGATTGCCTGAGAATTTTTGCTGTTAGGATTGACCAGTTTGTAAAGGAGCAGCGCTCCAGCCACGATTAGCAACCAGAAGATAATTTGTCTAGCAGTCGAACTGAGTGTCATTAAAGCCTCCGACGCCGATCATAACCTAGATGAGCATCCTTTGTCTTTCCCGCAACCAAAATACCCGCTCGCCCGAAAGATTTTGACTCTGTCGGTCCGTAAGCTGGGCTTGGATGCAGCCCTGCCGGTGGCAGGTTGTGCCACTTGCTAAACCAAGCGGCACTGATTGAGAGGGGAATAAGAGCTGTTTTACTAGTTTACCTCTCAGAGCAGGAGCACATCAGCAAAAGCGAAACCGCCGTCCTTTAACTCCGGCGGTATCAGTTCCGATTCTAGAGATTGGGACAGGGTTTTTCAACCCTTTTTATTGGTGGTCACCCTGGCGTCCAGTTCCAGCCATCCTCGCTTCCTCACAACTTTGCCGCCATCTGGCAATTCTGCAATACGCCCGCCACGCTTACCTTCAATCAACCTGTCGACCGCCACCAGGTGGACCATTTCCAGTCGACGCAGGTCCCCTCGCCCCTGAGAAATCCACTGCCGCAGGGCCCGCCTTCGCACTGCCGCCGGAGCACTCGCAAGGACATCTACGTTAAGAGGTAGTGGTT
>JACDCK010000375.1 GCA_013817595.1 Pyrinomonadaceae bacterium
CGCCCAAATACTGCAATCTCAAAGCCTTCGCCGCGATAGACCCGAAGCCCCCCGTGCTCTGGATCCGCGGCGCTGACGATGCGTTTGTCTCCGACACGTCGTTACGGGACTTTGGCTACCTGGGACAACTGGGCGTCGTCCCGAATTGGCCGGGCAAGGATATTTATCCCCCGCAGCCGATGGTCTCTCAGATGAGGGCCGTACTGGAGGCGTACGTCAAGAACGGAGGGAATTACCGGGAAGAGGTGATCGAAGACTGTGGTCATACGCCACAGGTCGAGAAGCCCGACGCGTTCCGGCAAGCTCTGTTCGGCTTCATCGAGGAGTATTCCTGACCATCCCCAGCACGAACAGCGAATTCTAAACCGATGGGAAGTCTCTCGACCTCAACATCGCCCGATAAATGAGCTTGCGGCGGTGTAAATATTACAAGAAGGACACCGTCGTTGAATTTACTGCATTACCGTGCTGGGGCGACCTGTGCGTCGCTACCATATCTCAGGACATTGCGAGAAGGGCAATTATCTCGCGGCACCTGTGCCCACGCCGTGCGACAAGATAGTCTGGATAGCCTTTTCGAGTATTTTGATCAACGATTTCGCGTAACAACTCCGCTGATCTCTGAGCTTGCAACAAACTAGAAGCGCGCTCACAAGGTGTGCCCATCTATCGACCGAGGAACGCCGTGGCATGAAACGTGATACGTAACACTACCGCTCGAGGATTTAGACGGGCGCGGTAATTTGTTAATCAAATACTACTTTCATAAGGGGGGTAATTAGTCATGAGCGATGACGGCTCACAATTCGTAAAGCAGGCTCAAGAGGCAAATCGTTCCATGGGAGACGCGATGCGCGGACTGGCTGGCACTCAATTCAAAATCATGCAGCAGTTGGCCGGGGTTCAACGCGAGCAGTTCAAGCAAGCGGTGGAGACGGCTCGTAATCAGATGCAGCTTATCGGTCAGAAAAGAGAGCCTAACGAGCTCGCGTCTGCTCAGGCTGAGATGGTAAGGGAGTATGGTCAACAATACGTGGATAGTGTGAACAAGGCAGTGGGTATCGTATCTCAGGCCTTGGAAGAGTACGGCGAGCAATTACAGAAGGGCAAGAATGCCGCTACAGACGACCAGCAGGCAGCCGATACTGCTACACGAGGTAGCAAGGAAGCCGCCGATAGCCCCAAGTCGTCCGGCAAGTCTTCCGCCGCCGATAGCACCAAGTCGTCCGGCAAGTCTTCCTCTAAGTAGCCTTCTGAAAGTGAACTCATGGAGAGCGGATAAGGGGGCTGGCCGCGGAGAGTGAACTCAAGATTAAAGGGACCATGGCCCCGCTTCGGCGGAGCTACTTTATCGAGCATGGGGTGGGGATACGTAATCAATCATCACAGGAAACGATATGTCGACTATATTCACGTTGTGGGTTATCGCTATAACTGGGTCTGTCGGATGGCTACTTGTTGGCCGACCCACACGCTCAACTGGGGCAGTAAACATAACGCTTGCGGCCATAATCGTGATATTACTGCTATTGTGGTTGGTGTTTCACTATTCTGGTGTTTCACTTTCATAGCACTTCCTTTTGTACGGACCCTCTAACCGCGGCCGGAGCGTACTATGAAGCGCTCCGACCGCGACACTCCCATGTGGTTTTAGAGTTCTGTCAATTACTGTACGGGGACGGATAATAAAAGACTGGACTACTACGACTGCACGTTGCCCATCATTGAACTCATATCAGCGCTAAGGATAATACGACTTCCAACCCGCGCTGCGTGCCGCGGAAGGTCTTCTGGTAAACGCCGCGAGCGAGGCGGGCGGGCCATGTGGCTCCGTCCCCCTCATACCCTCCGCTTCATGACCTATTTCTCCTTAACGTAAGTGCCCGGCGCGTCCTCCAGGGGCGGATACTTTTTGCTGCCCATGCGCGGCGGCTTGACCTTTTTGCCGGAGCGGGACCCAAGCCACTCCTTCCAGTCCGCCCACCAGGAGCCTTCGTGCTCGGTGGCGTGCTCGCGCCACTCGTCCGCGGTGGCGGCGGCGCCGGCGTCGCCACCCTCGTTCACCCAGTATTTGCCTTTGCCCTTGGCGGGCGGATTGATCATGCCTGCGATGTGGCCACTTGAGGCGAGCGCGAACCTGACCGTGCCACCCACGAGCTGTCCAATTCTCCAGGCTGATTTCCACGGCACGATGTGGTCCGTCTCGGCGCCCACGGCGTAGATCTCGCCACCGATCTTGCGGAGGTCTATCGGGCGTCCTTTTATCTCCACTTTGCCGGGCTTGATGAGATTATTCTCTATATAGGTATTCCTGATGTAGAAGCTGTGGGCGTCACGGGCCATGCG
>JACDCK010000376.1 GCA_013817595.1 Pyrinomonadaceae bacterium
AGGGTAGTAGTGATGATTGTTGTGCCATCCCTCACCGAGAGTGATTAGCGCGACAAAGAAGTTATTGCGGCTATTGTCATCAGTCGCGAAACGGCGCTTCCCGAAAATATGTGCGAGAGAATTCACTGTGAAAGTCCCGTGATATAGGGCCACGGTGCTGATGAAGAATCCCCAGATCAGCATCTGCCAGCCCGAGGTTCCTAAACCGGGAGCATATCGCTCAAGCAATGAACCAAACAGAAATGCCGAAACGGCCAACAGGGCTGGAGGCAGTGAGTAGTATCGATCCAGAAAGCGCAAGTCGCGATACTTCATCAGATTCGTAATCAACTTCCAGTCGGTCCCCTGACTATCGCGGGACAGGAACCACCCGAAGTGCGACCGCCACAAGGTGCGGGTGAGTGGCGAGTGGAGATCTTGCTCAGTGTCGGCCAGGAGATGATGGCGGCGATGATGGGCCGACCACCAGAGGGGTCCTTTCTGATAGGCCGCCGTTCCGGCAAACGCAATCAAGAACTGAAAAAGTCTGCCAGTCACGTAGGCGCGGTGAGCGAAGAGTCGATGAAATCCGGCTGTGATCGCGAACATACGCGTTACGTAAAGCGCCAGACAGGTGCCGACTGCTACCGTGCTCACTCCCGTCCAGATGACGAGCAAGCAAGCCAGGTGCATGAAAAGGAATTGCGCGCAGACGAAGTGATCGAATTTTTCCCGTTCGAGCGGGCGAAGATCAGGACTGATAGATGCAGACATAAAAAACCTTAATTTCTATAAGATGGCTTCCAACTATAAAGTGTATTCGCCTTAATGCAACTCCAGGTCGATGCGAAACCAACCGGGCGGAGACAGAAGGTAATATTGATTCGACTGATGGCTCGTTTAGGCTTAATCCGGAACGTCGTGAGAAGAAACTCAGATCTAGCCTGGCACTACGTTCGTGTTCGCTAGCGCAATGAGCCGCAAACACGGGCCTGTCTGATTCACTTCCGCACATTTTAAAGGCTGAGGCTGACTACCACAAATGACTACCGAGTGGTCCGAGAAAGATACGACAACCCACCAGGACCACGTCGTTGCCCATGTGCTCGGCGCAACCATGCTCGGTTATTTCATTCACGACGAAGCTCTGTATGTCCTGCTCGATATCGGATTCATTTGGGTGATCTATCTTGACGGCGAAATGGGTTTCCTGCCGCACCCAGTAGCAGTTGGCGAGTTGGATGCCGATGAAGAAAAACGACGCGAGATTCAAGCTGACATAGAGCTGCTGGTGCGGGAGGGGCTTCGCGCGGAGGGATTAAGACAGCTCACTCATGCGCCGGTTAATTGTCTGATCGAAGAGGTCACGTTTCACACAAGGGGCGATGAGCGGAGGCTGTTGATCGCAGGCAAGGAAGACGGCCTGACCGTAGACACGTCATTGAGTTCCGGCGAGATGAAGGTTAGAGGGATCTAGCACGCTGGGAAAGGGCATCTCTTTGGAGTGCGGCAACAAGGCGGCCCTCCAATAAACAAATGCGCCGCAGTTACGAGAACTGCGGCGCACCGCTGATTTAGGCTGCCGTGTACTCTATCAGCCGCTGACGAGGATCTGATTATCGACCTGCTTCACGCCCGTGACGTTCCGGACCATCTTTTCAAACTGCGATTTAAGGCCCTCGCTCTTTACACTCCCAATCAACGTTGCTTTGCCGTCCAGTACCGAGACAGTGATCCCCAGTGGTGAGAAAGTGGGATCTTCCAGAATCCTCTTGTCTATCTCAATCTGGATCGCTACATCATTCTTACCGCTTGAAGTCGAGCCTTCCGCTGCTGGTTGGGTGATGATGATCGGTGCTTGCTGTGGTGCCGGCGGTGCCTGCTGAATAATCACCGGCGGTTGCTGCTGAGCAGGCTGCTGGACGATGGTCGTTTGGGGCGGTGCGGGTTGCTGCGCCGCGAGATTGTCGTTCGCTGTATCGGTTGTCTGGCCACTCATCAGGAACAACATAAGTATCGTGACTAGCGCGACTGCCAGCACCACGATCACACCCACTGTTGCTCCTGAGGTGCCTTCGCGCTCAGGCCCTCGGACCGCTTCGGTTTGTGTGACTTCACGCCGGGCCGTAGGTGTCTCAACAACTACTCTACTTCTTTTCGACTCTTCTTCGTAAGCCATCTGCTTCCTCCTAATGATCGAGTCGGGTCCACGCTCAGACCCATAAAACCTACAGTTCGGAACTCGGCTATTTGGTTGAACACGTATGTACTCGTGTGCTAATGAGCAATCGGCATTCCCGCGGTCTGAAAAGGTTACTCTTGCTTCAGGGAATGCAGAAACGCCGCGGGTTTTGACGTTTTGAGT
>JACDCK010000377.1 GCA_013817595.1 Pyrinomonadaceae bacterium
GACAAGACTCTGCCAAAATGATACGCCGCTCTGCCCGAGATTACCATTGTCGAGGGCGTTCAGAAGAGTGAGCGCAAGCAGGAGAGCGTAGTACGGCGGGAAAATGCGAAGAAACCTGCGGATGTAGAACTGGCGAAGTAAGAAAGCTCTTCTCCCATCCTGCCCGTCGATCTGTGACTTGCAGTCAAGGAGAATGCTCGTAATCAAGAAACCGCTTAGGACAAAGAAGAGCTGTACTCCCTGGATAGCAATCGGCACCCCTGCGAAATGGCCGATGAGGACAGCCAACACTGCAAATGCTCGCAGGGAATCCAGCTGTGGCTTATAGCCTGACATGCACCTGAGTTGGTCCGCGAGGCTTGCGCCGTAGCTAAGCTGAGCCCGCTTACGAAGCGACGATCAGTTTGACTGCTCGTTCATTGCGCCGCCCCTTCAACGAGTGCAAGCAACGTCAGTTCGTGAATCTTCATTGTCCCCGTCTCAAAACGCAGCCGAAGCCGGACCGATTTGACCGGGTGAGAGACGGCGACGTAGACGGTGCTGAACTCGTCCCCCAAGCGCGTCCAAGTGCCTGCCTTCCAGTTCGCGCGATCGCCGGTTGGCGAATATTTGCTATAGGAACCCTCACTAAAGTCGGGCTGATCACTCGATTTCCAGTAGATCGCCAGATAGGGCTCAGTGCCTTTGTGATTGGAATAGGTATAGCGGAGTCGGATTGCAGAGGTCTGCACGTCTTCCGGTAATTCGAAAGTGAGCCAGGCATTGGCGGCGGTCGCACGGGCAACGCCGTTGTCCCATTCCATGGCGTGCAATTCAACCGGAGCCAGCGGCAGCGATATCTCCTGGAAGACAGGATCATCGCGCAGTTGCCGGAACGTGCCGACTTGCCCTTCGCGCAGCATCGGCAAGTAATCCAGGATGACGAGATGATGCGGATGAAGATAATCGGCGTGGCGATGGATAAGCTGGTAAGGAGACAAGCCGGCTGCCATATCCGCTTCGAAAGCTGCAAGATGTGTTCTCAGATCGCGCGCATAACGTAATCCCCAGAGCGTATTAGGCACGAGCACGATGAGAGCCGTCGCCAAGAGAATTGCTCTAATCGCGTTCTGAAGGCGCGGCGCGCCGTAGAGGCTCCAGACAAAATAAACGGCGCAGAGTGCGGGAACAGAAAGCGTGACGTAGCGAATCTCGAACCCGTCTCGCCCCATACTTAATCCCACTGCTAGCGACGCCATGGCGACCAGGAACAGAAGCAATCCTGCCGCGCGGGGACGCTCGTCTGGTTGCTTGCGCCAGATTGTAAGCAGCATCCAGCTCGTTAGCAGGAACAGGCCTGTGACCGCCGCGCAAATAATGCTCCAAAAACGCATCGGTGAACGCTGAATAAAACTTAGTCCTACCACTCCGGGGCCGAATCCCATGGTTAGAAACTGTGTCGCCGTCTTCAACATGACCAGCGGGTTATGCGTGGAAGGGTGATACGGCACTCGGTGATAGCCGATGAAATAGAATGAAACGAGTAGTATGGCTGTCCCGGCGAAGAGACCGAGGATCACCGCGTCTCTGCGACCGGCGAAGGTTCCCGTGCTCCAGTAGAGAAACGCTGTGTATCCGAGCCACAAGGCAAGAGCTGGGACCAAGCCAACTCCGTTAGCTCCACACAAAGGAAGCAGGCAAAGACAAATTCCGATGGTCATACCGAGCGAGAGCTTGGGCCGCGGCCTTGTGCGAACGACTAGAATGAGCACCACGCCAGCTAGCAGCATCGAGGCATAGAACTGCACCTGCCAACACCAAAGGAAACTCGGACCTTGACTCCAATTTAACAGGACGACTGGAACGAAAGAATCGAAGTAGCTTGAATGCCCGCGCACCCTCCGGATGGTGAGGACCATGGCCAGAGCCAGAGCCGCGGTCGCCAGAACGTTGAAATACATCCCGACACGAAAATCCAAAGCGATCAAGTGCATCAGCGCGAGGTAAGCCAGGCGCGGCACCGGGACACGGTGTTCATTGTGCTGCGACCATAGCCACTGGAAAGTGACGGGCTGATGGCCGGTCACAGCTGGAACCATGTCCCAGTCGTCCCAGGAGGGGACATTGCTGCCGTAAATAGCCACCAGCACGAGGGCGGCTGAGAGCATCGCAAACCAGACAAGCAGGACCACGATCACAGGTCCTCGATCGCGCAGCTTCGCCGCGGTTGTTTCCTGCGGCGATCCGATTGCGCTTGTGTTCTCTTTGGTTGTGCTCACGCAAGCGAAACCTTCATACTCAGACCCGCGGCCGTGGGATGACTGATCGTGCAAATGTTCACTTTAGATCAGAATGTTGGTGAGC
>JACDCK010000378.1 GCA_013817595.1 Pyrinomonadaceae bacterium
ACGTTGTCGTCCGACGCCGCCGGCTTTGGTGTGGTCTCATCAACCCTCTCTTTTGGCGATGCGGCGTCTGGCTGGGAAGGCGTTTTCCCGGCTTCACCAAACAGATGGGTCATTGCCTCGTCAAAACTCTTCCCATACCCAACGCGCTCCTGAATAGCAAGGACGACGAGACGCAGTTCCGGCATCGGACTGCGCACTGCCTGCAGATACACGGGTTCAACATAGAGAAGGGAACGCCCGATTGGTATAACCAGTAGATGGCCTCGCAAAACTCGCGAGCCTTGCTGATTCCACAGGCTGAACTGCGCCGAGAGTTCGGCGTTTTGATCTATGCGTGCTTCTATTTGCAAGGGTCCCTCAATCAAACGAGACTGCGGAAAATTGTAGACAAGAAGCTTGCCGTAGTTATCGCCGTCACTGCGTCCCGCCATCCACCCAATCATATTGTTTCGATTTGCGGGCGTGAACGGCAAGATCAGAATGAACTCATTAGATACTTGCTCGCCAGGAAGCTGCATCAGCACATAGTAAGGATCGATCGGTTGAGACTGATTCTTGTCTTGCCCGTCACGACCGAGTTGGTTCGCTACGCTCCAAACATCTTCACGCTGGAAAAATATCTTGGGGCTCTGCGTGTGATAGACACCATAAACTTCCCCCTGGACTCGAATTAGCGTTTCCGGATAGCGCACGTGTGAGAGCAGGTCGGGGGGCATGGCGCTGGAGTCCTGAAAAAGAGTGGGAAAGGTGGCGCGATACGTGGCGATCAAGGGATCCTGAGCATCGAAAACGTAAAATGCGACCGAGCCGTTGTAGGCGTCGATAACCACTTTTACACTGTTACGGATGTAGTTAACGCGGTTACCGCCAACCGGGTGATGTCGGGAGTAGGGAAATCTCGAAGATTCAGTAAAGGCATCGAGTAACCAGAAGAGCCGGCCTTCTTTGCTTACCACCATGTACGGATCATTGTCGTAGATTAGAAACGGAGCGACGCCATTGACAATCTCTTTGATGTTTCGGCGAATGAGAACACGGCTTTCCGAAGTCACATCATCGGAGAAGGGAAGTTTTGAAAGATCATTTAGCGCCCAGGCGAGTAGGATCCGCCGCAAACGTCCGCCGATCTTGATGCCGCCGGTTCCTTCATAGGTGGTGTATGTGTTTTCTTCGCCCTGCGGGAAATCAAACTCCTTTTGGGCAGTGTTTACGTAAACATCGGTGTCGGTTTTCTGTCCGAAGTAGATCTGAGGCCGTGTAATAGTGATTTCCTGGGTGCGATTTTCGATCGGCATATTCGACACCAGGAAGCGGGGCATTCCTTCAGGTGTGAACTCATTGGCTGTGTTCATCGTCAAACCGTAGCCGTGGGTATAGATCAACTTCTCGTTTATCCAGTTACGCGAAGACTCCGGAAGTTTCTCGACGTCAATTTCGCGCGTCGCGAGCATTACCTGCCGCGTCTGACCGGCAAAGCTATAGCGATCTACATCGACATCAGGAAAATCATAGTAGGTGCGAATCGTTTGAATTTGCTTGAGCGTGTCTTGCAGAGCATGCCAATCCCAGAGCCTGATGTTTTCGAGGGTCGCCCGATTAGCGCTGAGGTTCAGAGCTTCGATCGAATTCTCCGCTTCAAATTCCCGCAATTCAATTTGTTCTAAACCAAACGCGCGGCGCGTCCAATTGATGTTGTGCTCAATGTAGGGCGTCTCGCGCCCAAGTTCGTTGGGCTTGACGATGAAACTGTTGATGTAGGTGGGGATGATGACTACGCCCACGATATAGACTGCAATCGGAATCGCGAGCGCCAGCAGTAGCAGACGCAGTCCTCTCTTGGTCAAAGCGTTCACGAGTGAAAGCACCGCGCCAACAATGAGCGCGAGTGAGACGAAGAGAAGTGCCGGAAGCAGGTAGTTCGCTTCAGTGTACGTAACGCCGGAAAATGTTTGATGATCGGTCCAGAGATAAGGGAAACGAGAGAGGTAGGTCTGGCAGGCAACCGCTAGAAGGAATACTGCCAGGGCGCAAGAGATTGCCGCGAAGGCACTTCCTGAAGAAAGCGAGGGCGCGGATTTCAGGACTCTCTGGGGTATCGTAAGCAAAGAAAAAACCACTGAGGCGCAGAGAACGATGAAAGTGAGCGTCAGCAGCCAAGAGCTGATCTCATCGTAAACCGGAAGAGAAAAGAGATAGAAGCCCAGTGGCTTTTGAAAGATCGGATCCGCTTGGGTTGTTGTGGATTGATTGAAGTAGAGGGCAAAGTCCTGCCAGTTGCCTTTCATCGCGAACCCGTAAAACAGGCCGAACACAACGGCGATGACCCAGGCC
>JACDCK010000379.1 GCA_013817595.1 Pyrinomonadaceae bacterium
ATCTTCGCAGTTCCGCATCGGAGTCAGCGGACACACCGCCGCCCCGGCAGACGGCCCTTACGGCGGTTCGTTCGGAATCAATGGCGCGATCTCCAAACTGAACAGCCTCGGCGCAAAGGTTTACCGAGGTATTCGGGTGCGGGACGATACGACCAGCGGTTTCGGAATCAAAACGATCGCAACGGACGTTGACCTGCTCCTCGCTCAGGGGATAGATCCGGTAGTGGGTCTGATGTATAAACCTCTCCTCCAACCTGACGAAGCAACGGCGTATGCCTTTGGCTTCGGCAAAGCGAAGGCACTCGCGACTGCCTTGCAAGGCAAGGCGGTCAAGTATTACGAGATTGGGAACGAGCTGGACTTGTCGTGTCACATTCGGCTTTCCGCAAGTAGGGGTCGATCACCTTCAGATTACGACACCACCAAATACAACCTGTGTCGCGGTTTGGTCAAAGGACTGATCGCCGGGGTCAAATCTGTGAATCCCAACGCTCAGGTCATCGTCGGCAGCTCTGGATGGTTCCACTGGGGCTACCAGCTGCGGCTGTGGCGTGATGGTGTCCGATGGGATCTGAGTGGGTTTCACTGGTATTCGAAGTTCGACGGCGGCTCGGCCGCGATTCCGGGAACAGACTTTGGCGGCGGCTACAATATCTTTGACGTGCTAAAGAACAGCTTCGCAAGACCAATCGTTTGCACTGAGTTCGGCGCGAACTATTCGCAGTTCGGCACCGACGATGCAGCAAGAGCGGCCTGGCTGACGCGCACAATGACGGAATGGAAGTCCATTTCGGCGAACTACAGTTTTCTCTTTGCCACGGTTTACGAGATGCTGGATGAACCGCAAACACGAGCCGGATTTGAACAGCAAAGAATAGGGATTTTCACCAGCACCGGGGCGGAAAAGCCCCAAAGTAGAGCAGTGCGTGCCTGGATAAGTAATGACAACTCAACTTCGAGTCAGCCGCCGCCGCCGACTCCATCGCCTTCTCCAGGCCCCTCATCGACCCCTACTCCATCGCCGGCCGCGAATTTGCGCGTACTTGACGGGACAGAACCGCTGTAATCTGCAGGGGTCGGAGAACCCCAGTCCGGACGGTATGAGCATCTCTGAACTCGGTGGCTTCGCGGAGATATTCAGAGGAGCGGTCCTCGCACATTGCTACGATGAACTTTATTGCCCGAGAGATAGTTGCATCGAGAGCACGTCCTGATTAGCCATTTGGATTCCAATTACTTGTATTGTTGATCCGGGGCCGCGGAATCGCGCGCCCGCCAAGAAGGCCTAATTCCCTGTGTGCTTATGCGTTACCCGAAGGTTGTTGAACGACTGCGAGATCAGCAATCATACGGCACTTTGTCGGGGGGGATATTGAGATGACCGGCGCGCTGCGCCCTGAAACTTGCAGCCAAATGAGCGCGCCCCATGCTCGTGAAGCTGCCTACACCGAGAACAGCACTGCGTTGCGGCCCCAAGGCTCGGCTAAGAAAGCGTCGCTAATCTCTTCTACGCAGGACTAGTGCTATATAGGAACAGAGTTGCGGCACAGGGTGTGCAACAAGCATGTGAGCCTTCGCCTGCTCAAACCTGTCAAACAGGGGTAATCGCTTACGATAGTAGCCATGCCCGAAATATCCGCGGAACGATATCACATCGTAACCGACGCCTGTAAGTTGCGAGATCATCCTATGAGTGGGACCTCGGCACCAGCTGTAGTATGCCCTGAACTTGCCGTGCTGGAAAGTTTCTCGAGCTGCGAAAAACTTAAGAAGCCGGTCGCTTGCAGCGTCCGGAACCATCAAATTGGCCAGAAAGGGAAGGGTGAAGAGGCTAGCTGAGCAATGAACTGCAATGCCATTTGGAACTAAGAGCCGCCGCATGTTGGCGTGGTATTTTTTACCGTCCCTTACGTGTTCATTGACCATCCTACTGAAAACGAGATCGCATTTCCCTACCAGATCTGGCGGCAGAGTGTCACCCTCTACGTCAAAACATCTCGCTTCGATGCGCGGCGAAGCCTTGGCGAGCTCTCCCTCATCGAGATCGGAGGAAATGTATCGTAGATGGGATGCCTCGATTTGAGCTTCACTCAGAGTCGGATTGGCTCCGGAACCTACCTCAAGCACTGTCCGACACCCGTAACGCTCGATAAGTGACAACAAAAACTGGCCAGCCCTATTCCAACCCACGAATTCCGACCAATGTGCATATGTAACTTCCGGAAAACCCGATATCAATGATTGTCCCTCTAATGTCACTATCACGAACTAGTCCGTATATCTGAGGCACGCTTTTTGGCTACTGTGATACAACGTACCACAT
>JACDCK010000141.1 GCA_013817595.1 Pyrinomonadaceae bacterium
TGGCCACGTTAGTTGAGCCGCTTCGGCAACCTTGAGTGGCTAGCTGCAGAGAACCAATCATCGACCGGCGGCCGGCCTAGGAGAAGTTTTTTCTTGACAGCCCTTTCATAGAACCGCTCCTCGGTTTTGTGATTGCGTGGCATTGCCCCCTATTGAGTGAACTGAATCGGCAAGATCGACGTAAACGATCCACGAAATAACACGAACCAAAACGAAATCTTGTTTCGTGTCATTCGTGGGATTTCGTGGATCGTGTTTCAGCTTGGGATTTGGTCTGGATCGGGAGATGCGATGACATCGCCGAGAGCGGGAATCCTGTCAAGCCACCCGGTAGGTTGTCTTAGCCTGTCGAAGAGAGTCGTTCCCAGTTTGCCCGGCGCGCTCCAGTTCGAATAAAAAATTACAGCGTCCTCGTCACCTTCGACAACGACCTGGGAGCATCCGGATCCAAACCCTTAGCGTCAGCCAGCAGCGCGGCAAATAGTTGGCCGGGGATCATGTAAGGTATAGGAGCAAGAAACTCATCAATCTCGCGGGGCATAATCATCGCGCGCGAACAGGCGGCCGCAGCTTCGAGATCCCCAGTGATGACCAGCGTGTCTGCATGCAGCTCCTTTAGCCGTCCAATAAGGTCTTTGACTCCCGGCAGCATCACGCCCGGTGGTGCGAACAAGATCACCGGGAAGTGGCGTTCAACCATGGCCAGCGGTCCGTGTAAGAAATCCGCCGAGGAAAATCGCTCCGCTACCACGTAACATGTTTCCATTAACTTCAGCGCCAACTCGTACGCATTCCCATAAACCAGACCGCGACCAACTACAACGCAATTCTCCATGAAGACATAACGCTGGACAAGTTCAAGTACGGCAGGCTTCTGCTCGAACGCCCTGGCTGCAAACTCGGGGATTGCCTCGTAGGATAAATTGGGCGAGCCGCCGCCAAGTTCTGCTGCCAGCATATAGAACAGCATCATCTGGCCGGTAAATGTTTTGGTCGCGGCAACCGACCGCTCGCTCCCGCCATGCATCACCAAAGTTTCATCAACGATGTGCGTCATCGAGGATGCGGGCTCATTGGTCATGCCGACAGTGTACGCGCCACAATTCCGGGCGTTTTCCAGTACCAGGTTGATGTCCTCGCCTTCACCCGATTGAGATACACCAATTACCAGCGCATGCTGCAATTTCAGTTTGGCTTTGTAGAGAGTATGAACCGAGGGGGCGGAAAGCGAAACCGGAATACCGGTCTTAATTTCCAGCAGGTAGCGACCAAAGAGGGCCGCATTGTCCGAACTGCCGCGCGCCACAAGTACGATTAGCTCGATGTCGCGGCTGTTTAGGAACTTCCCTAACCGGCCGATCTTCGCACGCTCGGCCTCAATCGTGCGAACGAGTCCTTCCGGCTGCTCCGCAATTTCCTGAAGCATTAACGACAAACTGATTCCTCACCTAATCTGCTCTAATGCGAGTATAGTGCGCCCGACCCTTGTTTTCGCACTCGTTTCCAGTTAAAAGGTGGTCCGTCTTGCTGGCAGCAAACTGGACCTACATTCAACTACAGTCGCTAATCGGTCGTCTCGATGACAAACACTCTAACACGGGGTGCAACTGGTCGGCTGATCTCGCTTGATGTGTTCCGCGGCCTCACAATCGCCGGGATGGTCCTGGTCAACAATCCCGGAACATGGGGCCACATCTACTGGCCGCTGGCACATGCGGAGTGGCACGGCTGGACACCCACCGATCTCATATTCCCGTTCTTTCTCTTTATCGTGGGTGTGGCGATTCCCCTGGCTTTCGGAAGACGTGTCGATGCCGGCGGCACTCAAAGGGATCTCTATCTGAAGGTGATCAAACGGACGCTGATCATTTTCGCGCTGGGACTATTTCTTAACGGGTTCCCGTATTTCAGTCTGTCGACAATTCGGATTCCCGGCGTGCTGCAGCGAATTGCGGTGTGTTACCTGCTTGCTTCAATTATCTTTCTCAAGACCAGGGTTAGAACTCAAATAGTAATCGTGGCCGCGTTGCTGTTGGTCTACTGGCTGCTGATGGCTCGCCTAAGTGCGCCCGGTTTCGCTACGGGTGATTTGAGCAAAGAAGGAAGCGTCGCTTCATTTATCGACCGCGTTGTCCTGGGTAGTCACATCTGGTCACAAGGCAAGGTTTACGATCCCGAAGGATTGCTGAGCACGATTCCCGCGCTGGCTACCACCTTGTTAGGGGTGCTTACCGGACAGTGGCTGCGTACGACCAAGTCAAACTACGAGAAAGTCGCCGGGATGTTTGTGGCCGGAGGGTGTGGCCTGGTTATCGGGTGGGCCTGGAATCCTTTCTTTCCCATCAACAAGTCGCTATGGACGAGTTCGTATGTCTTATTCACGGGCGGTCTGGCCTTGCAGCTCCTGGCGTTTTGTTACTGGCTGATCGACATCAAAGACTATCGCGCCTGGGCCAAGCCTTTTGTGGTCTTCGGCGTCAACGCGATCGCGCTGTTCGTGGGAACGGGCATCATGGCCAAGCTGATGGGGATTATTAAAATACCCCTGGTGGATGGTTCGCGACCGGCGCTTAAGAACCTGATCTACTCAGGTCTTTTCGCTTCGTGGGCGCCGCCAAAAGTCGCCTCCCTGACTTTTGCAATCGCTTTCATTCTGCTGTGGCTGGGACTGATGTGGGTACTTTACCGTCGGAAGATTTTCATCAAGGTGTGAGGAACCGTCCAACGTCCAGCGTCCAACGTCGAGTCAGTAAATGATTGGCCTTGGGGCTGGACATTGGACATTGGACATTGGATTTGGGATAGACATTCCCGAAAGGAGAATCAAAGATGCCGACCTACATTGCATTGATGCGTTGGACCGAGCAAGGGATCGCGAAGGTCAAGGACAGCCCGAAACGGCTGGACGCAGGCCGCAAGGCTTTCAAAAAACTCGGTGTGGAAATCAAAGACACTTACCTGACAATGGGCCGTTACGATCTCGTCTGCATTCTTGAAGGGCGGGATGATGACAGCGTGGCGCGTGCGTTGCTCTCGCTGGGGTCTCAGGGAAACATTCAAACCGAGACGCTGAAAGCCTGGACCGAGGACGACTATCGCAAGATCACCGGCTCACTGTGATTTCCTGATTTGACGGGGTAGCAGCACTCTCCGCTTTCAAGGGTGCCAAAAACACCTCTAGGGCGAATCCCGCTCTGTTAGCCGGAGAGGGCATTGACGTGTCAGATCATTGTCCAAAGCGATCACGATACTCGCCGGAGAGGATGAACGCCTTGACCATTTCGGCGGTAACGAAGTTGCCGCCGAACAGGTTGAGCTTCGTCAACCAAAACTGGTAGCCGTTGTCGTTTCCGTCAGGCGCGTCCGGGCTGCGGATACGTCAGTATATTAGGGTCAAGCAACAAGAATTCGGGCTTCCACTAAGTATGAGTGACGCCCACCCTACCCGGTCGCTACCGCTCCTTCTTAGAAACATGTCCAAAAAGCCCTTATTTTTCGCCATTGGCAAGTTTCATCTCGTTATCTGCTTGTCGCAGACGAGCAAAGCTACTCGGTTCTGTGGTCGAGCGGTAGGACCGCATCCTAACCAAACTGCACCAGCAACAAAAGAGCCAGGGGTAAACCACCCTTCCCAACGTGAGACTTCGAACAAGAGTCCTCCCCGGTTGCCCCGAAAAGCTTTCATTCTGAAGAAGAGTTGCAGCTGCAAGAGTCTCGAAGTTGGGAAGGGCGGTCTACCCCCACCGCTCGGGAAGCTCTCAATACTGACGTGTGACTTTCAATCAGGGCGTGCGTAGAATTAAACTACTGTGACTACCCACCCCATAACCCTCAAACAGATCGCCGAAGCAACCGACGCGAAGCTAACTGGCGGTGAGAATGTTCTCGTAACAGATGTCTCGCACGATTCGCGGCAGGCTGGCCCAGGCGTCTTGTTTGTAGCCATTCGTGGCGCGCTGCTTGACGCGCACAAGTTTATTCCGCAGGTGATGGTCGCCGGAGCTGTCGGCGTTATTTCCGAACAGGAGCGACCTCGGGACTTCCAGGGCGCCTGGTTGCAAGTCGAAAACGTGCGCCGCGCCATGGCTCACGCAGCTGCGGAAGTTCATCATCATCCTTCGCGCGCACTGGAACTAGTGGGTGTCACCGGCACCAACGGTAAGACGACTACCGCCTATCTGATCGCATCCATCCCAGAAGCCGCCGGCGAACCAGTCGCCATGACAGGAACTGTCGAATACCGTATTGGCAAGGAACGTCGCACGGCCGAACGAACAACTCCTGAAGCGACAGACATGCACCGACTGTTACGCCAGGCAGTAGTGTTGGGTTGTCGCACCGCCGTGATGGAGTGTTCTTCGCAGGCAATGGATTTCCATCGTTGTGACGCACTCGAATATGCGGTGGCGGTTTTCTCCAACCTGACGCGCGATCACCTGGATTACCACGTCACAATGGGGAACTACTGGTATGCCAAGCGCCGTTTATTCGACGGGCGGCTGGGAGGCAAACCTAAGACTTCGGTGATTAATGTAGACAACCATTACGGAGTTGAACTGGCGGATGACCTCGAGCGCGAGGGCCTGCGAGTCATTCGTTACGCACTGAAAGTGGGGGCTGACGTCACCGCCCGCAATCCTGAGTTTTCACTCGATGGAATGCGATTCGATCTCCACACGCCGTCCGGAGATCGAGAATTTGTTTCGCCTTTAGTTGGTGCACCGCATGTCTATAACACACTGGCGGCGGTGGCGAGCGGGCTCGCTTTGGAGTATGACCTCGACGTGATCACAGGCGCACTGGCGCAGTGCACAGGCGCGCCTGGACGTTTTGAACGGGTGGCGCACTCGGGAGACTTCGCGGTGGTAGTCGACTATGCGCACTCAGACGATGCGCTGCTGAATGTGCTGAAAACGGCCCGGGAGGTTACCAAGGGCCGAATCATTACGGTATTTGGCTGCGGCGGCGATCGCGACTCATCCAAACGCGCACCTATGGGAGAGGCCGCCGGCAGTTTGAGCGATGTCGTAATCCTTACCTCTGACAACCCGCGCACTGAAGATCCGCAACAAATCCTCGCCGATGCTGAGCTGGGCATTCAGAAGACCGGGAAACCGTACCGGAAGATAGCGGACAGGCGCGAAGCAATCTACGCGTCGATTGCGCAAGCTCGCAGCCAGGATATGGTATTGATTGCCGGTAAAGGGCACGAAGACTACCAGATCATCGGTCGCGAAGTGTTCCATTTTGATGATAAGGAGGTCGCCCGCGAAGCGCTGTCGCAGAAGTGACAAAAGTGGCAGTAGCGTTAGCACGATCGGTGACAAGCCTGTGGAGTTTGTATTTGAGGCGCTGGGGCCGCTTTGCAATGCTCGGTTGTTTGCTGCTGGCGATGGTTTCCTGCCAACAGGTACCGCAACGAGCGAAGGCTGAGCCTCTGACTCCTACTGCGTCCCAGGGGACTTCCAAAGGAACCGAAACCTACGGACCGGCAACAAGATTGGCGGTATTAGAGGATCCTGCGATCAAGGAAAGCAGCGGCCTTGTTGCATCAAGATCCACGCCGGGTCTTTTCTGGACCCACAACGATTCAGGAGACGGCCCTTTCATCTATGGTTTCGATAGTCGCGGTGGTCGAAAGGGGGTGTGGCGCGTCGTCGACGCATTTGCGCGTGATTGGGAAGGCATCGCCGCCGGGCCGGGCCCACAGCGCAATCAAAGCTATCTTTACATCGGCGACATTGGAGACAATCGCGAACAGCGTTCCGAGATAGTTGTTTATCGTGTTCCGGAGCCAACGATTTCTGCCGCTGAGATCTCCTCCACAAAAAGCAAACCACGATTCACGGAGAGTGCGGAAGCTATCCGCCTGCGTTATCCCGACGGAAAGCACGACGCAGAGACCCTGATGGTCCATCCTGTGACCGGCAGTCTCTTCATCGTCACCAAAGTAGCTTTCGCGAATCCGGGTATCTATGAAGCTTCGAGACCGATGAGCTCTGACGGGCCCATCACACTTAAGCGTCTTGGTGAACTGAACATTCCGAGTCTACTCGGCGGGATAATTACCGGTGGAGACATCTCGCCGGACGGGCGTCGCGTTGCTCTTTGCGACTATATGCAGGGGTACGAGATTGTGTTGCCGGATGGGGCAGCCTTTAACACGATTTGGAATCAACCGTTACGGCCAATTGGGTTGGGCCAACGTAAGCAAGGAGAAGCGATCGCTTATCGACTTGATGGAAATGCACTGCTGGCCACCAGCGAGGGCTTACCTGCGCCGCTGATTCAGGTGGTTCGCAGGTAATCGGTGAGACCCAGAACCATCCAAGGTATGAGGGCGGGAAAGTAAGTCACAAACCGAACTCAGTCTTTACAAACCAATTCAAACTGGAAATTTGCAGGTGGGGAAAGCGGCAAGCGCACCGCGCGCCCCCGCCCAAGATAGCTCGAGCATTCAACCTTGAACTGCCATTTCAAGCTTCAGCAAATTTGCAGGTTGGGAAGGTGGGCAAAGCGCAGCGCGCCCCCGCTCAAGATCCAATCCCACAGTCCATATAGATCCTTACGCAGCCCGATTTTTTCGCGAGAAATAAAAGTAAACAGGCAAACCAGCTGCGATGATTGCTAAACCAATCAACGACTGCAGCGGGGCGTTCTTGATAGTAAAGATAATTAGATAGATCGTTACCAGCACGAATAATGCCGGGACCACGGGATAACCCCACGTGCGATAAGGTCGCGACGCATTGGGCTCGCGTTTGCGAAACACGAAGACCGACGCCGTGACCATTCCGTAGAAAAGCCAGAAGGCGAAAATTGCCAGATCTGTGAGTTGGTCAAACTTACCTGAGACCGCCAGGACTGAGGCCCACACGGCCTGCACCATCAGCGAGACTACAGGCACGCTGGTACTCTTCGAGACACGAGCCAGGCTTTGAAAGAAAACACCGTCGCGAGCCATTGCATAAGGAATGCGTGCAGTGCCCAGGATTGAGGTCTGAAGTGAGCCCCACGATGAAAGCATCATCACGGCGGCCATCAAAGTTACCGCCACCGGACCGAGAACCCTTCTGATCGCCTCGGCCGCAACCGAGGACGTCGCTGAAACGCTGGCCACCTCTGTCGGGGTCATCACGTAGTAGTAGCTGACGTTTACCAGGACATACAGAGCGATCATGATGATCATGCTGCCAATCAAGGCGAGCGGGAGATTGCGCTCGGGGTGCTTCACCTCGCCGGCCATATACGAAACATTGTTCCAGCCATCGTAGGCCCAGAGGGCGCCCAGCATCGCGGCCGCAAACCCGGCCATTCCGCCCCCGGTGACCGCCACGTCTTCGCAGGTTCCACCATTGTTGGCCAGCCAGAGATTGCCCCAAGTGCCATCCTGAAAAAAGAAAGCTGCCAGACCGACTCCAAGCACTACTAAGACCTTGAGCAGGGTAATAAAGGAAGCTAGGTGACCGGTCACACTCACTGCTGCACAGTTAATCAAGGTCGTGACAGCAATGGTGGCAAGTGCCACTACCTGCAGATGGCCGAACGGAATTTGATAACCACCAGGAAGTGTTAAGTTGAAATAGACTGTGTCTAATTCTCCTCCCAAAAGATCGTTCATGAAGATCGCAAAGCCGACCGCCAGTGCCGCTGCGGATGCGGTGCGTGAGATCAGGAATTGGGACCATCCGTTGAGAAATCCCCAGACCTTACCGTACGCGTCTTTGGTAATCACATACTCAGCGCCGGCGTGAGGCCGCATCGTCGTCAATTCCGCGTAGGTGAGCGCTCCGGCAAGAGCCAAGAAC
>JACDCK010000380.1 GCA_013817595.1 Pyrinomonadaceae bacterium
AATTCCTTCTGCGCGAGAATTGGCGCGACGCGCTCGCGCAGACGCCGGACGCAGAGTTACTAGTCCGTATTCTTGGGAGCGGTCTGCGGCCCAACGATCCCGCCTCCATCAATGCTTTTATGGCCGGTCTGCCATCGGGCGAAGAAGCACTCGTTTCCTCCTGGCTTCTCCAAAAAATGCCGCCGAATGCAGTTGCCGTGGCCAGGGATTGGTGGAGCGGCCTGCGGCAAGCGGCCGTTCGGCGGCAGCTCAAAATCGCAGAGGGTCGCCTGCGAATTCCGCAGTTATCCGCGGGCCAAATGACGACGTTGCAGAAACAAGTGATTGACCTGAAGGCACAGCTCGATGAACTTTCCACGTTTTCGCCTGCCCAGGTGCTCGAGAATTAAATTGTCACTCAAAGGGGCAGTAAACCGGGCACAAAGACGGCTTCGAAACGCAGCACTTCCTCCACGAGCACTAAGTTGGCAACCCACTCCAAACGGATCGGACCCGCTTCCCCCGCGGCGAAGAGAACTCTCAAAGTTAACCGCGCCCGTCCCGGCTCAACTTCGAAGTCGAAGCAGCGCGGATCTAAGAAAAAAGAACGACACGCTCATGGAAATCCCCCCCGAGCCAAAGCGTTGAAGGCGGCTACACCGCCTGAGGATTCCCAGAGCGAGACTGTTCCTTTGATCGAAACGACTTCACTAATCCTAACTTCCGTCGGCCCCGGAGACGTTCAGGGTCGAATTCGTGAGCTGATCAAACTGGCGAAAGATCAGGGATATCTCACGTTCGATGATTTAAACGAAGCGCTGCCCACTGAGGTGACGGATGCGGATGAGCTCGATGCTATCCTGACGCGACTCCGGCGGATGGAGATCGACATCATCGAAGCTTCGGAGGTGGATCGATACAAGGATGGCAAGAAAGACAGCGAGGAAGAGGAAGAAGAAAAACCCGAAGCCAAGCTGGACATCCTGGATGATCCCGTCCGCATGTATCTCAAGCAAATGGGCCAGGTGCCCTTATTGACCCGGGAACAGGAAGTCGAAATTTCCAAGCGAATTGAAGAGGCCGAGACGATGGTGCAGCGGTTGATAAACCGCTTCGGCTTCATCGCGCAGGCTCATCTCGATCTGGCGGAAAAGCTGGGAGGAGGTGGTGAGCGCTTCGACCGCGTGATTCTCGACAAAAAAATCGAGAGTCGCGAGCGCTACATGAAGATGTTGCCGGGCCTTTGCAAACAGGTTGCAAAACTCGCGGAGGCGATCGGCGAGCAGTATGGACAGCTCTCCGACGGACCGCGCGCTGACCAGAAAAAGCTGAAGGTTTTCGAGAAATCTGTCGATTCACTGCAGAAACTCTATCCGAAATTTTACTTCAAACAGAAGGTCACAGAAGAGTTCGTGAATCTGGCAGATGAGAAGTTCGTGCTCCTCACTAATCTGGTTGCGGAGAGGGACAAACATCCAGGCGAAAATGGGATGCGTTCACCTCTCGGAGTGAAGTCGCGCGAGCTGGAGTCTCTGCTCTGGCTTTCCGTGGAAGAGTACGCGGAGCGATACCAGGAGCTAAAGAGCTGGCTTCGGAAAGCCTTGCGTGCGAAGACTGAGATGGTCGAGGCCAACCTGCGGCTGGTGATTTCGATCGCGAAGAAATACACCAATCGCGGTCTTTCGTTCCTCGACCTGATCCAGGAAGGCAACATGGGTCTGATGAAAGCGGTCGAGAAATTTGAATACCGCCGCGGTTACAAATTCTCCACCTACGCCACCTGGTGGATTAGACAGGCGATCACCCGCTCGATTGCGGATCAAGCACGGACCATTCGCATTCCGGTGCACATGATCGAGACAATCAACAAGCTCATGCGGGTGCAGAAGCAGCTGGTGCAGGAATACGGACGCGAGCCCACGCCGGAAGAAGTCGCGGAGGAAATTTTGCTGCCGGTGGACCGAGTGCGTGCGGTCTTAAAAATGGCGCAGCAGCCGATCTCGTTGCAGGCCCCCGTGGGGGAGAGCGAAGAGACGAACTTCGGTGACTTCATTGAGGATAAGGGCGCTGAAAACCCAAGCGACATGACGGCGATTGTTCTCCTGAAGGAGAAGATCAAAGACGTGCTGGAGACGTTGACAGAGCGCGAACGGCAGGTGCTGGAGCAGCGCTTCGGGCTTGTCGATGGATACAGCCGGACGCTCGAGGAGGTTGGCCGGCAGTTTAAAGTGACTCGGGAACGGATCCGGCAGATCGAGGCGAAGGCCCTGCGCAAGATGCGCCATCCCACTCGCATTCGGCAGCTCGAGGGTTTCCTCGACGCCGCCGAGGTTTAAAGC
>JACDCK010000142.1 GCA_013817595.1 Pyrinomonadaceae bacterium
ATCATCTGCGGCGTATAGACCCCATTCTTGCCGAACGCTTGCGCGTATTCGCTTTGGCGGGCGCTGAATCCGGCAGATGAGTAGGGGTCGGCCCAGCCGAGGCGATTCCAGTAGTCCACATGCTCGCCCAGCGCGATCACTTCTGCGCCCGGAACCGGCTGCGTTTTTTCCAGTTCAATAAGCACGGCATCGGCCGGTGGGCAACTCGAACATCCTTCGGATGTGAACAATTCCACTATTACAGGCATCGGCTTACCTTCCGCATTCACCCGCGCGCTTGTATCCTCAGACGCCGGGGAAGTCGTTGCCGACGTTTGTCTATCGACGGCGACGAGGGAGGCAAATAAGGCGACTACTGCTATTAGCATGGCAACTAATGATTTCATCTTCACTTTGCTCCGCATATGATTCTAGTTTGTTGTGGACACCTAGGCGCTGACAACCCGAGCGAGTCTATTCACTTCGAGGCTTTCCGCGCCCGCTGCTTTAGAAATACCGGCAACCGTTAATTTTATTCCCAGTCTGAATTGGTGGTCTTAACCGCAAGCGGGCGGTGAATACGGGTCGAAACGTATCAAATTGAAACAACCCGTTAGCTCGATTATGCTGACGGCGGTTCAGCGTTCAGGTCGGCTTATGAGTTTTTCTTTGGTAACAAGGAGCCTGTCGCGGAAAAACGAAGACAAGCACCCGATCCACGAACCCACACGAAATGAACACTAAATTCGCTTGCCTGATTTCGTGAAATTTCGCGTGATTTCGTGGATCGTGCCCTCGTTGTCGTTTTCTCACTAACCTCCAAGAAAGAGAGACAGCTGCAGTTATCCATTTTTCAGCAGCCTGCTTGAGGAACGATTTTTTCAAGGTTGTTAAGTCCCCTTGCTCTTTCCCATCAAATCCTGTCGATCCTGTCTCACCCTTATTATCGGTCATCCGCGTCGCGCGGCACCGAGGCCGGCACGCTTGGGTTGACCAACGTCAACATGCCGCTCAGGACGTATGCACGTTGGAAGGGAGCGAAGCGCGGCGCCAGCAGACCGTCGTCGATCTCCCGTGTGACCGCGAATCGATTGAAGGCTCTCGGTGAGAGGTACAACCGCGTATTCGGCAAGCCATCCGACACGCCGTCAACGTCGGCTTCCACGAAGGAAATGACTCCATCGCCGTTCTGATCCACCCTCGCGATTTCTTGCGCGTAGGAGAGAAACAGACGCTGCCCGACATCCGTCACGTCCGGGCGGAAGGATGCCACCCGCACGAAAGCGTTGAAAAGCACCTCTTGGTCCAGTCCACTGGGAATGAAACGATTGCGAAACTCCAGATGCGCCGGATTACCCGGCCCCTCCTCGCTGACCAGCCCGCGATCCGGGTCACGCGGGTTGTCCGGGTTATCGCCGTAGAGGAGTTTGTCGTTGACCACGCCCGCCGGACCAGATCCGGGGATGACGGAATGCAAATTGGGGATGTAGTTGTTGTATTGGAGTCCGGCGGCAAAGGTTCCGGGCACGCCGCCGGTGAACGGCAGCTCGTAGTGCGGGAAAATCCAATTAGTCGAGCGATTGAACTCCCAATAGGCATGAACGTCCGATTGCTGCTGCGCGTTAAAGGCGCCCATGCTCACCGGATGCGGGACGGTGTTGGGCTGGCGCTCGGGGATCGGAAAAATGTCGGTCACGCTGCCGATGCGCGGCGCGTTGCCGTCCGCGGTGAAGATGTTACCGATCACTCTATTGTTGCCGCTCCCGCGCGCGGCGATGGCGGTAAAGTCGGCCTGGGTGATGGTCCCGAACTGCGCCGTGCCGTCGGGACGCGGCGGCGCGACGCGCGGCACTCTGATATCGCTGATCATCCATCCCTCGTACCAGCCGGATTCATTGTTGATGACGAACAGCCCGGAGAAATCCATGAAAATATCGATGAACGCCCGCGGATCGTTGGGGTCGGTTGGCAGACCGGGTTTGGGTTCTAAGGTTACACGAACGGCGCCGATGGTGGGCAGGCCGCCGTTGGCTGCGTTGGCGGCGGTGGGGATCGCGCCGTCGTTAATCCCGGGTATCGTCGCGGTGAAGACGTTGGGCTGGAAGTTGAGTGTGTCCAGCAAGTAGAACTGGAAGAGTTGGCTCGGATCGTCAGCCTCGCTGAAGGCCGTGATCGGGTCGAAAGTATTTGGTCGCGCCGCCAGTTCGATCAGCCGCACTTTGAGCAGCGGAGGCAAACGGCGAATATCTCCACGCCGGGCGAACCTCCGCGTATCTCCCCGGGGTCTCGGAGTCCTCACGGAGTTGGCTCTGGCGCTCTGCGCGAAAACAGTTTGAGTCGGCATTGGCAGGCCAAGGGTCACCAGCGATAGCAGGCAGACCAACATGGCGATGTTTCTCGTTCTCTTTTTCATTCTTCATTCACTCCTTTTCTGTATCCTGTTGTTCACTTCATTCGATAGTGCCTTAGCCTTTCTCGTCCTCGCAGGCTGATTTCATCGAACCCAGTTCTCCAGCGTCCACTTAACGGGGTCGCTTGGTAGCAAAGGGATGAACTTCAAAGCGAAAGCATCGGCATAGTTAGTTCAACAGTAATGAGGTGCGGAAAGTTCCCGCTTGGGAATAAAAATGAACGGTCAAGGCATTTAATGATTGGGGCGGAGACTTTTACGCTCGAAGCGCACAGATGTAAGAATGGGAATAGAGAGTCGACATTTTAAAGAGGAGCTGCAGGAGCTCTTGGATAGCCGGCTCGACCTTGAGGCGCGCCTTGAGGTGGAGAAGCATCTGCAATCGTGCGAAGAGTGTCGCAGAGAGTTGGAAGCCTTGCGTTGGACCAAGCGATTTTCCCAGCAACAGTATGCAGCGGAAGCTGTGCCCGCGAAACTGGAAGAAAATATTTTGGCGGCTTTGAATCTTGAAGACCGCAGGTCTGGCCGCGGCACAGTCTTTCCTTGGAGTTGGTGGCCACAGCCCAGAGCGATCTTAGCCTACGGTCTTCTTCTATTTGTGGCTATCGCCCTCGTGCTGTCTTACTTCATTCTCCGCGCGCCATCGGAGAAGTCACCAGAGTTGGCCTCCCAGCCGAAGGTATCCATTACGCCCGAAACATCGAAATCGGAATCAACCTCGAAGCCTGAGTTAGCCTCGCCACCGGCGTTGTCATCGAAGCCTCTGATGTCCGCCAAACCCAAGCTGCCCTCCAAACCCAAGCTGTTCACGAAGCCGAAATTGGTTGCGAAGCCGGCGTTGCCCTCGCAGGTAGCGCGGGACTACCGAAATTACAAAGGTGAAAAACTGCGCCTGATGTTGGAGACGGTCACGTTGTCAACAACCTGATAGGCGCTGCTGACCCGGCTACGCGGGAGGTTGTTTGGCGAACCCAGCGATACAAAGCCCGCAACAGTAATTGTCGGCAGGCCGCCGCCTGTTAGCCCCGTGTTGAGACCGATGCTGGAGGGATCAAAACCGGCATCCAGCGGAGTGAAGCCCTGCGTAAAGCGATTGTAGCTCAAGCGCAATTCGTTGATGACCGCCGGAGTGGCAAGGTATTGAAAATTAAGGCCCACAAGCTGAATGCGCGTTGGGACTACGGTCTGATATGCCGGCAGCGGAGAACCGCCGCCGCTCGTTAGCGGAAAGACCTGAGTACCCTGACCGAAGATGTACGACCACTCAGATTCAGCTTGCTGGTTACGCGGTGATCGATCTTGGCCAGAAAGTTGTTGCTTCGATTGCTGTTCGGCGCCCCGAACGCGTAGTTGTTGGTCCCGGAACTGTTTGACGCAGGGAATAGAGCCAGTAGACGCGTGCTCAATGCATTTTCAGCCCGCCCATTAGCCGCGTTGTCGGCGCGTGCCGTGGCAATAGCGGCAGAGGACGGAACTATGACCGCAGAAGGGGGAAAAACGGACTCGCGCTGCCCTTCGTAACCAGCAAAAAAGAACGTCCGGTTGCGGATGATCGGGCCGCCAATAACACCACCAAAATTATTGTTCTTGAATTCGTTCCTTTTCCCTTCAAAGAAGTTTCGCGCGTCGAAATTGTCGTTGCGCAAGAACTCATAAGCGGAGCCGTGAAAATCGTTCGTACCTGTCTTGACAAGGATGTTGAGCACGGCGCCTGAGTTTCGTCCGTACTCGGCAGCGCCCTGCGTTTGAATGTTAAACTCACCGAGCGCGTCAACGGGAAAGAGCGTCGCAGGCGCGCCGGTGACTCCGCCCTGGTTGAAGGAGGGCTGGTTGCGGAACGAGTCGTTGTTATCAACGCCATCAATTAAAAAGATGTTTGATTTCTCGCGCTGGCCATTGACCGTAAACGATCCGAGCGAGCCGCGCTGCGATCGCGGCACAGCACCGGGCGTAATAATAGTCAGTCGACGGAAGTCGCGCCCATTGATTGGCAGCGATTCGACCTGACGGTTGGTGATAACCTCCGCCAACGCGCTGCTGTCGCTCTGCAGGACGGGCGACTGATCGTTGACGGTAACTTCGGCCGTCGCGCCTTGCACCGACATCGCAACATCCACGCGCGTTTCCGCCCCCACGTCAACCTTAACGCGTGGCCGGTTTGCCGGAGCAAAATTAGCCGCTGCCACCGAGATCGTATAAAGCCCGACGGGCAGTTCAGGGACCACATAAGTTCCGCTATCGTCGGCTTCGACGGTGCGCTCGGCGCCGGTCCCTTCGTTGGTCACCGAGACAGAAGCTTTAGGCACGACCGCACCGTTTGGATCTGTGACCGTCCCTACAATCCTGCCGTTAATAGACTGGGCATGCCCGATCACTACCGCCAGGAACAACGACGCAATTACAGCCGCGCAACGCATAAGACTAGACGACATATTCATCTTCATAGCTCCTGACAATTGTTGTGTCGACTTCTCGGTATAGCTCCAAGTCCAAGGTCTAAACTTAGGCCTTAGCCTCGAAGACCCCAACTCTCTTCGGTTTCAGAAAGCGATTCCTCGTGCCTGCTGGGTGGACGCCAGTTAATATTCTGTCCGGAAGAGACAGTATACACGAACCTGGCAGGCCTGCTCGGTTTATCCAGAATCGGGTAGTGGGTCAGTTCAATCTAATCCAACGGGTTTCGACGCTAAGCGTCGGAATGAATTTAGCCCGGCGTTTCAACGCCGCGTCCATGGGTGGCATCGATCGTCGCGTAGCGACGGCTGAATAACGTCCTAACTCAGGCGTCGCTAAAGCGACGCGAACAATCGGATTGACCTTTCCCGGCGTTTAAACGCCGGGCTCAACTCATGCCGACGCTACGCGTCGAGAGCCCTTCATCAAATCAGACTGACCGCACTACCCAGAATCGGCGGTTGGTCGCCGCTCCCGTCAAGCCCACGGTCAGGAGCAAAAACGGAAAAGGCACGACAGCTGGAATAAAAGCAAACCAAACGGGTATTAGTCACGTGAACCGCGCACTATGACAATCACGCGAAAACCCCGAAAACCCGGAAATCTTTCGTGCGCAGTACATGATGGCTGGAATGAGTCTGCCAATTGGTGACGAGGCGGCTTCGGGGACTTCACGGAAAACCACAACTTGAGAGGATGGAGACAAGTATGAAACAACAGATGAAACGCACGGCTTTGATGGCCGGCGCGCTGACGGCGCTCATGGCCTTCATGGCGCTGAACGTCGCGGCCCAGGACAGCATGATGAAGGACGACAAAATGGCGGGCGACAAGATGATGATCGACCATTCAAAGCCTACCGTTGCGATCATTCGGGCCGACTGGTGCACGGCATGCCAGAAGATTGAGCCGACGATGAATGAGTTGATGACCGAATACAAGGACCGCCTCAACTTTGTCATACTCGATGTGACCACTGATGAGAAGACGGCTGAGGCAGCCAAGACCGCTCACGCTTTGGGGATTAGCAAGTTGTTTGAGGCGAATAAGAAGAAGACTTCGACCGTGATCGTCCTCGGAGAGAAGAATAAGGTCCTCTTCAAGACGACCTATAACTATGACCGTGACGCCTACGTGCGCGCCTTTGACGATGCGGTCGCCAAAGTGAGCTCAAAGTCGATGAAGAAGCAAGGCTAAGCCTTCTCGGGATCGCCGGATCTGGGCGGTTCGGCGTACGAGCGCGGAGCGCGCTGAAAGGGACAGTCGCAAGCATCTCGCAGGTGCGGCTGAAAGCGTGCCTCCGCTCTTCTTTGTGAGTAGGTTTGTTAACAATCATGCAAAGCGTTGCTCCAGATTTACAACAGTATCTGTCGGCCAGTTCGGGTCTGGCCTACCCGGCGGCTTTCATCGCCGGACTGTTGATTAGTTTCACACCTTGTGTCTATCCGGTGATTCCGATTCAACTCGGCTTCATCGGTGGCCGGATAGGCGGACAGACCGCCGTCCATAGCGAAGCCGGAGGAAGCGGAAAAGCGCGGGCAACCTTGCGTGGATTCTTTCTCTCAGTTTTGTTTGTAACCGGCATGAGTCTCGTTTATGCGACGCTCGGGGCCTTCGCTTCTTTGAGCGGAACGCTGTTCGGAATATGGGCGTCAAGTCCCTGGACATACATCTTCGTCGGCAACGTCGTACTCCTATTGGCGCTCTCGATGCTCGACGTGTTTCAACTGCCCACGCCGCAATTCCTGACAAGGTGGAATCCCAAACGCAAGGGTAATGGTTATCTTTCGGCCGTGCTCGTTGGCGCGGCATCAGGCCTGGTCGTTGGCCCCTGCACCGCTCCGGCGCTTGGCGCTGCGCTTGCCTACGTCGGCAGTCGGGGCAACGTGATGTTCGGCGCGTCAGTGCTTTTCGTGTTCGCCTTTGGGATGGGCGCGTTGATGATAGCGCTCGGAACCTTCGGCGGCGCACTGGCGGCGCTGCCGCGCTCAGGAGTGTGGATGGTGAAAGTGAAGCAAGCGTTCGGTGTGTTGATGATTCTGATGGCCGAATACCTGCTGCTACAAGCGGGACAAAGATTTATTTGACGCTGCTGTTTTTAGGTAAAGAGGAATGAATCGCTTTTGGAAGGCAATCTCGATAGCGACACTCTTGTTAGTCGGCATAGTTGTTGCCGGCTGTTCATCGAATAAGAAATCGTCAGGCGATGCTGCCAACGTCACATCGAAACCCAATCAGGCGGCCGCGAAAACAGGTAATGCCATTGGCGATACTGCGCCCGATTTTCACCTGGCTTCGATTGGCGGCGCTCCGATCTCACTCGCTGATTTGCGTGGTCAGCCCGCGGTGCTGGTGTTTTGGACGGCATGGTGTCCGGTGTGCAAAGAAGAAGCGCCACACTTCAATCAACTCGCCGCCCAGTATGAACCCCTCGGCGTGCGCGTGCTGGGGATCAACATTCAGGACAGTCTCGCTCGCACTGAGTCTGGCATTAAGGATTTCGGCATCCGTTATACGATAGTTCGCGATGCGGACGCCGGGGTGGCTCGGCTGTACAAGGTGACCGGCACGCCCACGATCGTATTTCTCGATCGCCAGAGCACCGTGCGCTATTTCGGAAACGAACTCCCTGCAGCCTATCCAGCGCGCCTCGACGCATTACTCAAGGAAGAATCATCCGCGCAATGAAACCAAAACGGAAGTTCTGAGTATAGATGATGTGAGCATCGTAGAAGTTCCGCATTCCGAAAACACAATCGGCAACGCGCCACATGATGCGTCACCGACCACTCGTCGTCGACGTGCTTGCGCTGACCGATTTCTTGAACAGACCGCGAGCAACCGGCGATTGAAATAAGGGGAAAGAAAAATGATCCGTCTAGATTTGACGGTTAGCCACGACGAGTTGGCAAAAATGGCGGCGATGAGTCGCCCACATG
>JACDCK010000143.1 GCA_013817595.1 Pyrinomonadaceae bacterium
AGCCAAAGGCCATCCCGGCGCCCAATATAGGGATAACGCACTTTCCAAAGCTCGTTTCGAATTTCGTTGGGAGGATCAGTTCAATCTTTCACTCGATCCGGAAGTCGCGCGTGAATATCACGACGAGACCCTGCCGCAGGAAGGCGCGAAGCTAGCCCACTTCTGTTCCATGTGTGGCCCACACTTCTGCTCAATGAAGATCACCCAGGACGTGCGCGAGTACGCGGCAAAGAAACAGGTCGACGAACAAGCGGCGTTGGGAGTTGGCATGAAAGAAAAAGCTGAGGAATTCGTGGCTGCGGGTGCCGAGATTTACCAAGGGCGTGCTTGAATGTTGAGATAAAGAGTAGGACATGTCGGAACATAACAAGCGCTTCTCATAACTTGCCCGGTGGGTTGCTCCGCCGGAGGGATCTCCCGCACGTGCTCGTCTTGACGCTTGGGCGGCTCAGCAAAAGAAAGACCCGTCGTTTGAAAAGCAAATTAAGAAGACCTATAAGAAAGCGAAAGCCATCGCATGGTCTCAATTAGAAACCGGAGCCGGCTTGCCAGTGGACCAACTGGTCCGTCATTTTTCCAATGAGTTCGACTGGCGAAATCTGCATCAGGGCTTGTCGTCAATGCCGGGCTCTTTTAACGTGATGGAGGCTTTTTTTCGGTACGATCCTCCCAACTCTGTTTTCCGCATCCTAGAGGAAAGAGACCATCTGGTCCCTTTCTTAGAGTTCTTAGACTTTCTGACATCCGGAGATTGCTCGGAAGATGTTAAGGCCGCTTGTGAGGACATCGAAGAAGACATTATCTATTCTTTCAATTGATGACGTGATAGCGGAGTCGGTACAGAGGATCAACGATGACAACCCCTTCCGACAGCATCGGATTGAGCGAACCCACATTCACTGCTCGCCGGCAATTTTGATGAGTGAGCGCGTGAAGACTTTGAGGCGGGTAAATTCCAATTCTCTTCATTATTTGTGACCGTTTTCTTGGTGGGCCGCGCCCTGCACCCATGCGCTAATGAGACTTCTCGTTTGGCGCGACTTTTATGCTTTTATCAAGGGCGGCTAGATTCCCACATCCAGGTCCAGCGTGGCTGACGCACCGGCTCATCCTATTCAGCAATCACAAGACGCAAGCTGCCTGTAGTCTTTGACCATGGCACAACCGAAGAAATCTTCCATGATGCGGTGGCCTTGCCGCCCGCGAGCGGCTGATTGCGAGTCGGTCCGAGGATATTTCACGGAGAATTACCAACGCGCAGCTCGCGGAAGTGCGGCGACGCATTGCTCAGGTCGAGTCTGGAGAGGCAGCGCTGATTCCTGGCGACGAGGCTTTGGCCAGAGTACGAAATCTGGAGCATCTGCCCTCGAGCTAGCGGATTGTTGCTCTCTTAGCCTCCCAGGGTTATCCTTAGTTCATGAGCACCATCGTTGAAGTAGAGAAACTCGCGCTTGACTTATCTGAGAAAGAACGGGCAAATCTGGCCGCTAATCTGCTTGATTCCCTTCCAGGCATTTTGTCGGATGATGACGAAGGCGTTGCCGAGGCGCTGCGACGCGACGCGGATGGGGAGGCCAATCCCGCGCAGGCTATTTCGTTAGCTGAATTGGATTCACAGATCCAGGCTCGGCGTGGCTAATGCTGCTGGAGTTTCAGCCGCAAGTCGCGACTGACATTTCTCGGATCATGGATTATTACGAAGGTGTCGCCGGACCCAAGCTCGCGAATGAGTTCTATAGCGAGCTGCGATCCTCCTTTCAAAAAGCCGCCGACTCTCCCGAGACTTACGACATTCGCGAGCACGACCTAAGGCGCGTGAATCTCGAAAGATTTCCATATCATTTTCTGTTCCGTATCGTCCGCGACCGAGTGCGCATTCTGGTTGTTCGTCACCACCGTAGACGACCGTCGCTGGGTCTTCACCGACGATGAACGTCTCGAGACGCAATAGCCGTGTTATGGAATGTGTAGGACGCCATCACCATCGTGCGAGTGGAAAGTAGTAAGACTCTAAATCTTCTGATTATCTTTAGTTGGTTTGTTGGCGAACCAAGCCGGGAATGCATGCACTGATGAGACCGAAAACAGGGTTCCACCCCAATCTCATTGTTCGCCGCGGCAAAGCTGAGGATGCTGGGTTGTTGGCTGAACTTGGCGCGCGCACTTTCTCGGAGACGTTTGCTTCCGACAACACGCCTGAAAACATGACTGCTTATCTCGCCTCGTCCTTTAGTCCAACGCAACAAGCCGCGGAGTTAGCTGACACTAGCTGCTTTTTCAAAATCGCCGAGACCAATGGAGTGGCTGTGGGGTATGCCATGCTCCGTTCCGGAAATGTGCTGGATGACGTTACGGGAGATAGACCAATCGAGTTAGTGCGGTTGTATGTTTCTCAAGAAAGTCTCGGCAGCAGCGTGGGCGCAGCTTTGATGCAGGCTTGTATTGGTGAGGCGATGCGGCGAGGTTATAAAACGCTATGGCTCGGCGTCTGGGAACACAATCATCGCGCCCAGGCGTTTTACCGTAAATGGAATTTCCAGGAGGTCGGAACGCTCGTCTTTCAGTTGGGCGACGATCCGCAAACTGACATTTTGATGGAGTGCTCAATCTGATGGGGCAACAGAGGTGGGAAAACTCCTCTCAAAGCTGGTCGAAGGGTTTTCAACGTGTCGAACTTTTCGTCTTGGGCCAGTATTCTAAGTTGGGGTAGCTTATGAAACGGATTGGGAAGGGACGAAAGCCTGACGACGGCGAGAAGCAGCTGGAACGAGTGCGACGCATTTGTGCTTCGCTGCCTGAAACGTTTGAAAAGATCTCGCACGGCGAACCAACTTTCTTCGTCCGCAAAAAGGTTTTCGCGATGTGTTCTAATAATCATCACAACGACGGGCACATTGCCGTAGTGATACCTGCGGCGATTGGTATCCAGGAAATGCTAATCGAGCGCTCGCCGGAGAAGTTCTACAGGCCACCGTACGTCGGGGTTCGTGGTTGGGTTGGGATAGAGCTTGATCACGTCAGCGATGAAGAGTTGGCTTTGCATCTGCACGAAGCATGGCGTTTGATTGCCCCGGAGAAACTTCAGGGCCTACTCAAAAGCCGTAGTTGATAGTTAGATGCATTTACCTATGAGCAATTCTTCGCGCTGGGACAAAGGTCAGGGAGCTCAAAACTCAGAATGGAAGGATACTTCACAAACGTAGTTACTTGGAGCACGTCGCTCACTTGCTCAATCATTTAAAAATCGAAAAGGCCTGGCTAGGCTTCGTCGGCCGCACCTTGACGGCTTTGGCCCTGACATCGGACAAACTCGTCCGGGAAGGCCTGGAGAAGAGTTTTTTCGACGACGCAAAAATCACTGCTGAGCGCGTGGCTCACTACTATAGACCGCTCAGAACTCGCGGTGGACAATTGGCGGCCCTACGCGCGCGCACGCAAGCGGACCAATTTCCTATCGAACAAGACCTGGGCCGAGTCAACGTGAGGACATTGATTATTTGGGGCGCGGAAGATGCTCTTATTCCGTTGGCGGCAGGACGCACAATGAACTCGCTGATCAAAAATTCAAAGCTCGTCATCATTGAAAAATGCGGTCACCTTCCGCAGGAGGAGATGCCTGAGCGAGTTTTAGAAGAAGTGGTGAGTTTCATCGGACTCGCATCGGACTCCAATGAATGAATACCTATCCTACGCCCTATGCAGACGTGAACAGTGTGCTGCTCGAGTTACTGCCAGGCGTGCAGAATATTCTAGGGTCTCACTTCGTCGGCATGTATCTGTATGGCTCGCTGGCGAACGGTGATTTCGACCAAGATAGCGATGTAGATTTTGTCGTCGTTACGGACAACGAGATTTCAGCCGATCTTTTTTTGGCGCTACGAGCTTTGCACGTGCAGATTGCTACGCTTGACTCCTGGTGTGCCACGCAGTTAGACGGTTCATACATTTTCGCAGCGCGCGCTGAGGCGCTACGACCCAGACTGGAGAAGCCATGAAAAACACTGCTTCCCTTAAAAGACAGGTTCCCTTTCCATTTGTCCTTGAAGAGCTAGTCTCGCTTCGCCCCACTATCAAGCGGATGTTTGGCTTCACTTACGTCTACCTCGATCACAAGCTTCTTTTTTCACTTCGCGATAGCCTCAAGCAGACCGGCACTAATGGCATCTGGATTTACACTACCGCCGAGCACCTCGAGAGTCTTGCCAGAGAGTTTCCACAATTGCCCAGGCGGCAGTTGTGGCGTTCCGGAAAGAACGGCTGGGTAGTCCTGGCCTCCAGGCTGGAAGACTTTGAGGAATACGCTTTCAAGGCCTGTGAGCTGGTGCTCAAAGGTGATCAGCGAGTAGGTCGAGTAACGCGCGGTGGGAGGTTGGACTGACCTTACATGATCTGAATCCCCCTGCCGTTACCGGAGATTTGTTTCCGCGATGACTTCTGAAGACAGAGCTGAGATTCAGTGATGGACTGATTGCACTGTTTTGCCTGCTCAGTTTTCTACTCCTGCTGGGAGCTGAGGGCGTTTTCATTTGGCTGCTGGTACGCTCGAAGAACGCTGCTCGAGAAGCACTCAAACTAACTCAACTGCGGGAACTCGCCACGAAGGAGCTTGGAGTCGCGCACGGTGGCACGCTCCCCGAACCCGAGTTCAGCGTCACCGAGCACACGACTCGCACTCTAGAGCCGTTATACACGGAGCGCAAGATGGAATAACAAGCTTTTATTTCGGGCTTGCCCACCGGGGCGCAGCCCCAAGTCTTCAAGAGGCACCGAGGGAAGGGCAAAGCCCATCCTCACATCGGGCGGCGAAGCCGTTAAGCACGTTGACCGAGACTCATTTACAGCGACTCACTACACCCCCAGCGGTCAAAGCCGAATGCAGAGGTCGAGAACCATCGCAGACTCCATCGCCGCGTTGACTCCTTAGCGAGCTTGTTGAGCCCTGACTAATTAGTTTTGTGAAACTGATATTATTTCTGGAAGATAGCAGCGTTAGAAACTGCTTTTTGGGCGAAGTGGTTTAGAAGCATTTCTCAAGCGGCCGGGAACAATGAAGAGCAAGCCACGTATCGGGACCTCTGGATTTGGCATCGCCAGAGTGGAATATGTCCAATTGTTTTCTTGCGTCGAGATTCAACATACATTTTACCAACCGCCAAAAATATCTACGCTGGAACGCTGGCGTGAAAACACTCCTCCTGACTTTGAATTTGTTTTGAAAGCCTGGCAGTTAATTACGCATGACCCTAGGAGTCCCACATATAGACGCTTGAAGCGTAAGCTATCCGAAGGTGAACAGCAGGAAGCCGGATCCTTCAAGTCTACTTCCATAGTTAAAGAGGCGTGGGAAGTCACGCTTGCCTGCGCTCAGGCTTTGAAAGCCAGGACGATTTTGTTTCAGTGTCCAGCCAGCTTCAAACAGACCAAAGAAAACATTTCAAATCTGGAGGAGTTCTTTGGCAACCTCAACCGCCAGAAGATTCACGACGAGCAATTTAACTTCTGTTGGGAACCTCGTGGCGATTGGGCCCGTGGTGATTGGGATCGCAAGGTTGTGAAAAGGATATGTGACGATCTGAACCTTTGGCACGTGGTGGATCCCTTCACAGCAGAGAGCGTAACTCCGGACAATCGCTATTTCAGGTTACATGGTAGAAACGGATGGCGATACGAGTATGAGGAAGGCGAGTTGCGGGAGTTAGCTGCAATGTTGCCAAAGCGCTTGGCAAAAAGCGACCGGGGTCCCCAGGCGGGCGGCCCGCTTGGGGTGGCTGAGACGCCTTACGTCTTCTTTAATAATGCTCGTATGACAGAAGATGCCTTAAGATTCCAGGCGATTACCCAAGAGACTTAACAAGTCAACTCAAAGTGACGAAGCCCCCGGATGGTGAAGATGAGGGGAAATGGATTGTCACTTCCGATCTCGATCAACCGCTTCGTAACTGCGTCGCTTCATTGCGACCGCTGCGTCTAACGAAGGCAAAAAGATGGCTAAAAGAACGAGCGCGAGGAACGGAGCGATATGGAATTGTGGTGTCGTCGCAAGCAGAAAGGTTGAAGCCTCACGCAATCGATGTGAAGTCGCCAATGAATCCGATCCACTGGTTCCTCGACGGGCCCGAAGATGTGCGCTCGTCATATTATCTTGAGGATGTGGCCACGGAGTTTGATGTGCAAGGACTCGAACTTGATTGGGCATGCGTAACTTGGGATGCCGATTTTCGGTACACGGAGACGGGGGGGCGCATCGGTCCTTTTGCGGAGATCGGTGGAACCACATTAAGAAACCCGAGCGAAAAAACTATCAGAAGAACGCATATCGCGTTCTGTTGACGCGTGCTCGGCAAGGAATGGTAATCGTTGTGCCGTCCGGTGATTCGAACGACCTGACACGGAAGTCGGATTTTTATGATCCTACCTTTGAGTACCTACGAGAAGTCGGCTTTAGAACTATTTAATTCGACGGAGAGCGGAATCTCAAGTGAAGAGATGACCGGCTCGAAAAGAATGAAACTGCCCGGGGCGCAGCTCCAATATCAGAGGGGAGCCTTGACGGAAGGAACTCACTCACTCCGCTCAATGGCTTCGCACGCTCCGCTTGACTGGGGCGGTCGTGCTCTTTAGGATCACGCCTTCATCTAGCCTTCATTAAGAGGTGATCCTAAAGAGCACGACCGCACCCGTAAGAGGTAAATTTGGTTTCCTGGAAAGCATACATGCACCGGCGCGAGCGCGCTTATTACGACCGCGACAATAACCGCGTAGTGCGCCCCTTTGAGTGGGGCTTGCCGTTTGTCGTGGATCATGTCAACGGTCACGACCCGCGCGATGTTCTTCGTCAGCACACTGAAAACGCGTTGCGCGCGAGCGATGAATTTTATGCGTTGCCGGCTATCAACGACTTCAATCTTGATGGCGATCAACTGACTTGGACCAGCGCCGTGCATACGGCTGCGGTCGAAAACAATCTGGCGCGCGCGCGTTTCTTCCCGGCCAAGCCCAGGAATGGGAGACGTCCGCACAGAGCGGTTGTGGTAGTGCCCCAGTGGAATGCTCAGCCTGAGAGCCACGTTGAAGCTTGCCGCATCTTCAACTTGCTGGGAATTTCAGCTTTGCGACTGACGGTTCCATATCACCAGGAGCGACGGCCACCAGAACTCGAACGTGCGGACCATCTCGTCAGTCCCAACGTCGGGCGAACGATCCAGTCGTTTAGACAAGGTGTGCTCGACACACGCGCCGCCGTCCGGTGGCTTACGAATGCCGGCTACGACCGCATCGGCATTCTCGGCACCAGCATCGGCTCATGCATCTCGTTTCTGGCGTTTGCTCACGACCAGCAGATTGTTGCCGGAACGTTCAATCACGTTTCCGGTTACGTCGCGGATGTGGCCTGGCACGGATTGTCCACCCGTCACGTGCGTGAAGGCTTTGCAGATCATTTAACGCTCGAGGAGTTGCGCGAGTACTGGAGTCCCATTAGTCCCGTGCCCTTCATTCCCAGGTTACCGGCCATGGGGCGACGGCCGATGCGGTTTATTTCAGCGCGTTACGATCTGACTTTTCCGGTTAAGCTTACCCACGAGGTCATCGCTGAAGTGAGGGGACACGACCTGCCGCTCGACGTTGTCTGGCTTCCCTGCGGTCATTACACGACTGGTGAAATGCCGTGGAAAGCGATTGACGCCTGGAAGATTGCGACATTTTTCCGCAAGCATTTGTGATTGGAGCGCGGGCATCTTGCCCGCAAATGAGC
>JACDCK010000381.1 GCA_013817595.1 Pyrinomonadaceae bacterium
GGGCATAACAGGGAGAGTGCTAGATGAGTCTACCCCCAGGACAACGGTACATCGGTTATTTCCCTCGGTTCGGCACCCATTTCTCTGAGCCGCCTCCACTCATCAGCGAACCTGCAATGATTCGGATTGAAGGCGCGGTTGCTCGTCGCCTTGAGGTGCCGGTCTCCCGCCTCGCTGAACTTGAGCGTCGGACTATTACTGCGGACTTTCATTGCGTCGCCGGATGGTCGGCGCAAGTCCTGCATTGGGGCGGTGTAGCGTTCCGCAAGTTTTATGAGACGGTTATCGTCCCCGAAGCCCAGCCCGAACCGGGTGTGAGCCATATCCTCTTCCGAGGAGTGGATGGCTACCGCTCCACCCTTACGCTGGACGATGCGTTCGAGAATGACGTGCTGTTGGCGGACCAACTCGGCGGCACTGCTTTGAATCGCACCCATGGGGCGCCGGTTCGGCTCGTCAGCCCCAAGCAATACGGATACAAGAGTACCAAGCACCTGGGTTGCATCGAGCTGCACACCCGCGAAGCGGCGGACGGTCACGAGAGAGCCGCTCCCAATATTCTATTGAAACTGCTCGGGCCACATCCGCGCGCCCGAGTTTCAGAGGAGGAGCGTCACCGCTACCTGCCTGCCTGGGTCCTACGAAGAATCTATTGGAAAATATGGTTGGCGCGTAGTGGAAGCCGCGGTTGAGGGTAATAGTTATGCCCAACAAGGCGCTCCAGCCGACCGTTTTGCCTCCGCTTCGCTACGCCAAAACGGGGGGAGAGGCAAGAGCAAGCTCTGTTGCGCTTGCAGCCAAGCATTCGCTTGGTCATTCTGGCACTTGGGACGGTGACGGTTCTTGCAGGAGTGATAGCTGTAACGCTGCTCGTCGCACTGCGCACAGAAATAGAGTTGGCCGCCCAGACTCGCGGTGCGGCAGGTTTCGATGTCCTGCATGGCGCGGCGATGTGAGGGCAGCAGCTGCTTGCCGAACTGCGCGCGATAGGCTGGGCCATGCAGCCGAAAGATGTCGGCTACTTCAAGCAATGAGCGGCGCCAATTAGAGGTCGCTCATGAGCTGGTGATGGCCGCGGCGCCGAGTTGTTCGGCTTTCACGGTGAGGTGCGTATAGACGCTGGTGGTGGCCGGCGAAGAGTGGCCCAGCCACTGATCTGGATGAGCCGCAGGTTGACGCCCGCTGCGAGCAGGTGCGTGGCCCACGAGTGCCGCAGCGTATGCACCGAAGCGCGTTTGTTGTTGCCACTCTCTTTCAACGTCGCGTGGAAAGCGTCTTGCACGCTGCTCTTGTGTATCGGTTTAGTTGCAGTAGCCAAGGGCAGCTCGCCGTGGCCGGGTGAAGGAAAGAGCAGCAGCGGATTGCGATGCGTGGCCCAGTACTGGCGCAGCAACGCCAGAATGCGTTGCGGCAGCGGGACGTAACGATTTTGGCGCCTTTGCCGTGGGGCACATAAATCATCCTCCGGGCGCTGTCGATGTCGGCGACGCGCAGATTGATACCTTCCTGCAACCGTAAGCCGCAGGAGTAGATGGACGTCAGACAAACTTTGTAGCGCGGTAGTCTGAGGCAGCCGAGAATCTTACGCACCTCTTCCGGGCTGAGAATGACGGGCAGTCTTCTTTTCGCGGGGCGCGCGCAGTAGCCCGAAAGTGGCCCAGTTTCGGCTGAGCGTCTTTTCAAAAAGAACTTGATGCCGCAGATGGCGATCGTGGAAGTCTTGCGGGAGTAATGCTTGAGGTTCTTGATATAGAGGAAGTACTGGCGCAGTTCTTCCTCGGTGATCAAGTCCGGTGACTTGTGATAGTGTTCCGCTAGTTGGCGCACTGCCCGGACGTAAGCTTCTTGCGTGCGTCGGACAAGCCTCTGAGTTGGAGACACTCGATCATACTCTTTCGCAGTTCGGTCATGGCTATACCTCCTGAAAGTGTTTCGTGACTGTAGCTAGTCACGTCAGGAAGTTATGGACAATCAATGGCTGGGAATGTGAGAAGCACTCAGAGATAGGCAGTGCGCCTTCTGCGCGAAGCGCTTAGTTCAATACATGTTAGACCCCAAGTAAGTAGATCAAGAGTGAAAATGAATAACCCGACTGGCCTCCAGGATTTTGTCGAATGGGACGTACGCAACTGGTCCGTCGCATTAGATTTCTGGTTAGCCAATTCAACGCAACGCTTGGCTGGCTGTTCGGCGTTAGAAATTGGCGGTAGAAACGGCGGGCTCTCATTATGGCTAGCGTTGCAGGGCGCGCGGGTCATCTGCTCCGACGTCAATGGGCCAACTGAAAGGCCGTGCTCCGGCAC
>JACDCK010000382.1 GCA_013817595.1 Pyrinomonadaceae bacterium
CAGTGCGGAAAGCTCGCCGCGTAAAGGACCGTCGCCCACAATTTCGTAATGAATGCGGGGATGGGTTTTCGCGAGCTGCGCAGCGGCTTTGATCGAGTAGCATAGCCCTTTTTTCTCGACCAGCCGACCGACCGATACGAGCCGTACCGGATGTCGTTGATCGGCTCCTCGATCGCGGAACGGAAAAAGCGCGCGATCAACTCCCATGTGATGGACCGCAACCTTCTCCTTCGGACATCCCAGCGACATGAGCTTTCCGCGCCAGTATTCGCTCACCGGAAGAAACAAATCACCTCTTTGGAAAAGAGGCAGGTAAGCCGCCGGCCCAGCCTTTTCCAAATAAAATGAAATATCGGTGCCGTGGAAAGTAGTGGTGATCTTACCCTTGATGGCTCCCATTCGGCGCAGGGCAATAGCGAGCAGCCCGTAATCCGCGAAGTGGCAACTGACGACATCATGCCGCGCGGGGTTACCCAGGAACGGCATCGCAGAGTAAAGAAGTTTCAGTGATGCCGAGCAGCGACCGTATTTGCGGAAACGGAGTGAGCGCGCCAGCAGCCCTGGATTGCGCCATCCATGGCAAACCGCCAGCCCGACTGCCCCTAACGAGCGAATGGCACGGCTTTCCGGAATCGCTGGCCGGGAGCGGATCTTCCATCGGTTTTGGTACTGCCGGACGATTGGATGGAGCAACGCGGTAGTTGAAGCTGGCTCTCCGTAAACCGTCACCTCGTGGCCGCGATCGATCATGCCTACGATCTGGTTAACGATGAATGTCTCGGAAATCTTCGGAAATTCCCCCACGAAGAACGCAAGATTGAGAGGTCGCATAGAGAGATCAGCCCTGTCGGAGAACTCCACTCAGTAACTTCCTCACGGTGATTTTCGCGGCCATCGCACGAACCAAGCAGCGCTGCATTAAGGGCAACCCGCCGATGTAGTCGCGCGCTAGAATGCCGTCTCGGTTGGAGCGGCCGCAGCACCACAGTTCACTCAGACCATCCGCGGCAACACGGCGCGAGAAAGCAGCCAGATATGGCCAGCGCTGGCGCAGGCACTTGGCAGTCAGGAATTTCATCCGCGCCTTCAACCCACCGTTGTCGCGGCGCATTGTGTAAGCATTGCCGCCGTGGATTCGTAGATTGCTCAGCGGCTCAGCGACTAGAAAGCCCTCACTGAGTGCCATCGCTGCGAACTTCAGGTAGTTGTCGGTCGCGATCCGAATCTCAATAGGAATAGGCGTTAATTTTTGGAGGAAGCCTCGCCGAAAACTGAGGCCAGAAGTTGAAGAATGAACATATGGCAGCATTCCGCGACGAGCCTTGCCGCGAAAATCGCAGTGGCACGTCCGCGCCGGCTGATCAACAGAGAACACCTTGCCGCTTACGCTTTCGACATAGATCAATCCATGAAATACCCAGGACACGCTGGGCCATCTATCGAAAACGCTGACGACCTTCTCAATCTTTTGAGGGAGAAAGCTGTCATCGCCATCGAGCAGGCAGATGATCTCGCCACGGCTCGCCTCAAACCCGTTATTAATCGCCGCGGCCTGTCCGGCATTTGATTGCCGAATGAACTTGATTGCGCTCCCGTACGAGTCCAAGACCGCATAGGAGTTATCGAAAGATCCGTCATCCACTACGACGATTTCAAAGTCGCGGTAGGTTTGCGTGAGAACGCTGTCGATTGCCTCGCCGAGAAAATGCCCGTAGTTGTAATTACTGATCAGAACGCTAACGAGCACCGCCGCTGAAATAGAAGAACCCTCGCTTTACTGCCGATTATTTGGCAACAACTACTGAACGCCGCGAATCGTCAAAAATGTGGGGTAGTTGTTTAGCGGCACGCCACGCAATTCGATTCCATCATCGACCGAGCGCGGAGTCTGCTGCTGAGGCTGCAAGCCGGTGAGAACATCACGATTTATCGAAACTGTTATATTTTTCCCTTGACCTTGCGCGCGCACTGAGATGTCTGCGGTCAACGGAACATCAGGTCGCTTCACCAGCCAATAGCCAAGTAGAAAACTCCCCTCCTTGTTCTGAAAGAGGTATGATTTTACCTCGGTCGTAATGGCGGGTTTCGAAGGAGTAATTTTCGTCACAACCACCTGACCGTCTGATGGCAGTGCCCCATTTAGCATCTCACAGACACGTTGCACCGCATAATACGACGGCTTGGGTTGTTCATCTATGGTGAGCAGTCCAAAATTGCAAAGCGGTTTGGTTCGGTTTCGACAGTCGTCGCGGAGGTCGTAAATGATCGACCGTGTGACGTTCAGTCCCAAGCTCTCCACC
>JACDCK010000383.1 GCA_013817595.1 Pyrinomonadaceae bacterium
ATTGCGATGAGACGGATGCCGTCAAACTTCAGCTCGTACAGCCACTGTTCACCGGCCGGTGGGTCGTCGACAAGCTTTGGCTTCATCGGCACGACGAATCGCGGCTTTCCCTTCGGGAATTTGTCGAGCGCGGCGCCAAACTCCACCGCGCTGGGCGTGGCAGCTTCCTCGCTCTTCTTCGTCTCGGGTTTACGCCGTGCCGGTTGCTTCCCAGGCATTTCATGATTCGACTGCCACTCAGCATCCCGATCCTCAGAAATCTGCCGCATTGTGCGGCCAGTCGCGACGGATTGATCATCCAATTTCCTGGAGATCTCCGGAAGCGTTTCTCCGCTCTTCAGCAGCAGCCATTGTGGCTTTCCAGCTTCCAGGCGTGTGCGGATGAGCGCCCATTCGCCGCGTGCTTTCTCGCCGTGGAGCACGAGGTGCAGCTTACCCTCACGGAACGACTTCAGTGGCTCCTCCCCGAAGACATAGTAGGTGCCGCGGTCCCATAGCATCACGGAACCGCCGCCATACTGGCCCTGCGGGATTACACCTTCGAATGCGGCGTAGTCCATCGGATGGTCTTCGACCTCTACCGCAAGGTGCTTCTCACCCTTCTTCCACGGCAGCCCCTTCGGAACAGCCCAGGACTTCAGGACGCCTCCCATCTCAAGGCGAAAATCGTAATGCAGGCGAGTTGCGTCATGCTTTTGAATGACGAAAGTCGACGCGCCTTGGACCGCCTTGGGAAGGGGCTTTCCTCCTGCTGGCTCTCCCGTCACGGCGAAATCGCGCTTCGCTTTGTATTTTCGTAGTCCCATGCGCCTGAAAGGCTTTCCCGCCGAGGCGTTCACCTATGGAAACGAAAAAGCCACCGCAGTCGCGCGGACTACGGTGGCGATATTCGATCCGAACCGAACTGTGCTAGCGGCGAACCCCGCCAGCGCTGCTCTTTCCAAAGATACTCTTCGACGACCCCTTGGAGGATTTGCTGCTGGCGCCGCTCGCTTGCTCGCCGCCGCTGGCTTCAGCCTCGGGATTGACAAAGCTTTCCGCAAGTTCGGTCAGGCGTTTGTCGGCTTCGCCTTCCTCGTCCAGCGTCTCCTGAAGAAGCTGCGCGGCTTCGTCTTCACCGCAGAGACGGGCCCAAGTCCGCACGGTCCCGTAGCTAGCCATTTCATAGTGCTCAACCTTTTGGGCGGCTGCAATAATCCCCGCATCCATGACAGCGTCTTCCGCATCTTCCTCCATGACGTCCGTTGCTTCTTCGATCAGCCCCTGCATCGCTTTGCAAGTTTTGGCTTTCGCAGGCTTGCCTAAACTTTGGAAGACCTCCTCGAGTCGCTGAACTTGCCCTCGCGTGACCTCCAGGTGCTCTTCGAGTGCCGTCCTGAGTTCGTCCGACGAAGCATTCTTCGCCATCTTGGGCAGCGCCTTGAGAAGCTGCTTCTCCGCGCTGTAGATGTCTTTCAGTTCTTCTCCCAGCAATGTATTAAGTGAGTCGATTTTCATTCTTTTCTCCAGATTTGAGTGGTGGAAAGCCTAACGACGCATCGTCAGAGCCAAGGTACGACAACCGCACCCAAAAACGAAACGTTCCCACACCTTTGAGTGCGTGTGTTCGAATCGCCCAACTGTGTCGCTTTTAAGCTGCCTGCTCCGCCTCATCAGGCGCAGAAACCTCACTCCCGAGAGCTTCGCCTACCGAATAGCGCGTAAAGCGTCGAATCACCATATTCTCCCCGAGTTCCGCGATCTTAGTCGCAACCAATTCTTTGATCGTTTGATCCGCGTTTTTGATGAAACCCTGCTCCAGCAGACATACGGTGCTGTAGAACTTGTCGAGCTTACCCTCTACAATTTTCGCCATGACGTTGTCCAGCTTTCCTTTCACCTGCCCCTCGTAAATGGCACGCTCCGATGCGACCGTCTTCGCTGGCACTTCCTCGCGGCTGACATAGAGCGGATGAGCTGCCGCGATGTGCAGCGTAATGTCCTTCACAAACTCGCGAAAGATTTCGTTCTTGGCGACAAAATCGGTTTCGCAGTTCACTTCCACCAGCACGCCTACCTTGCCTTGCAAGTGGATGTAGGACGCAACAATCCCTTCCTTGGCCGCGCGCGAGGATTTCTTCCCCGCGCTGGCGATTCCCTTGGTGCGAAGCGCCGCTTCCGCTTTCTCCAAATCGCCACCTGATTCGGCCAGGGCGCGCTTGCAATCCATCATGCCCGCGTTCGTCTTTTCGCGTAGCTGCTTTACAAGTTGAGGATGGATTTCCATGAGAAAACTCAAAT
>JACDCK010000384.1 GCA_013817595.1 Pyrinomonadaceae bacterium
GGCGGGGAGACGGGGAGGCGGGGAGATGGGGAGCAGGCTGTTGGGGATTAGGAGACTGAGTATTTTTCTCCCCGTCTCCCCGTCTCCCCGTCACCCAGTCTCCTCCTGCCCCGTCTTCCATGCTCCCCGACCCCGCTTCTTCGGCCTGATCAGTCATTCTTCAGGAGTAAGAGCCGCTCTGGAGGTAGCGTAGCGAAGCAAGTGTCACCGATGGCAAGACCGTCTGGTTGCAGCACCAGGGCTTCAAGTTGAAGACCGTTGGCGTCGAGCTTGATACTCGAAGTGGCTCCCGCAAAGTTAAGCTCCCGCACACGCGCGGGCAAAACATTTTCGGATCTTGCGCCGCTCCTGGTGATCAGCAAATGCTCAGGACGGATGGCGAGAAAGCAGGGCTTGTTCATTGGTGCCAATTCGTCATGCGGAATAGGCAGACGCAGCATGTGGTCTCCCTGAAGGGTTTTGAATTCACCAAGGGTTGACTTGCTTGAGCTTAGGCGCATCACCCGGATTAGATTGTTGCGTCCGAGGAAGCGAGCCACTGAAATCTTGGCCGGATGTTCGTAAAGCTCGCGGGGTTTGCCGGTCTGCAAGATACGCCCTCCCATCATTACACTGATACGATCGCATAGCGCGAAGGCTTCCTCCTGATCGTGAGTCACGTAAACAGCAGTCAGCCCCAGGCGGTTTACCAACTCCCGCAACTCGCCACGAGTTTCTTCGCGCAAGGCCACGTCGAGGTTGGAGAGGGGTTCGTCAAAAAGCAATAATGCCGGCTCGATAGCAACTGCGCGCGCAATGGCGACCCGCTGTTGCTGACCCCCGGAAAGTTCGTCGACTCTTCGTTTCTCGTAATCGGGAAGCTGGACCAGTTCAAGAGCGCTGGTGACGCGTTGGGCGATTTCCGCCTTGGGTTTGTGCCGGGCCCGCAAGCCGAAGGCCACGTTCTCGAAAACGTTCAGGTGAGGGAAGAGCGCATAGTTTTGAAAGACCATGCCGAAGCCGCGACGCTCCGGCGAGAGATTAGTAATGTCCTGGCCGTCAAACTCGATAGTTCCTGAATCCGGTTTTTCCAGCCCGGCGATCATGCGAAGCGTAGTGGTCTTGCCACAGCCTGATGGACCAAGGAGGCCAAAAAACTCGCCCCGCTCAACATTGAGAGACACTTCGGCGACGGCGGGCGTTGAATCGAAATGCTTGGAAACGTTCTTGAGTGAAAGGAGCGTCATTCTGTCTTAGCCTCTGCGATACAACAACCGCACTTCTTGCATTTTGAGCAAGAGTTGCTATCGGCGATAGTCCCGTAGGGACTCAATATTTATAGAACTCCGGTTAAGATTAATCGTAAGCTCCGGAGGGCCGAAAATGTAACGTCTCGCCTGGTTGGGCAATTGTCTGCACATCTCGCTCCTACGGAGCTGGTAGCTTAATTGGACCATGGGCTATAAACATCAGGCTCCTAACGGAGCTAAGGAGCCAGCTCGCCTAATGATTTCACCTGCTCCTTCCGCGAATCTCGGTGTCCCAATAGCGCAGCCATTCATTGCCTTGTTTACGTAGCAATTCCCAATCGACGGACATGCGGTTAAAGGGTTCGTTCATCCATCCGGGCAGCTGCGATCGGTCGATGTCAGTACGAACGGGAATGCGATAGTAAGTACGCGCGGCATGAAACAGATTCTCTGGGGTGGTCGCAAACTCGTAGAATCGCTGCGCCTCTGCTTCGTTTGGAGCCCCCCGCACGATAGCGATTCCATCAGAGATTACTGGTGTGCCGCTCGCAGGAATTACATAAGCGAGAGGAAACCGTCTCTGCTCTTTGTATATCCATACGTCCGGCAGATTCCACAGGCTGATAAGTCCTTCACGGCGAGCCAGCTTCTGCATTAACAACGTGCCGTCCGCCGTGTATTCATGAACGTTGGCATCGAGCCGGCGCAGCCAATCATAACCCTTCTCGGGTGAACCGGTGTCCTTATGAAAACGCCAGATCATGGCGCCAAAGATGGCCCTCATGGAATCGGAGGGATTCGGATTGCGAATCAAAACCTTTTCATGCCACTTGGGATTCAGAACGTCGTCCCAATCGCGGGGAGCATCCTCAGGCCGCACAGCCTCGCTGTTGTAAACGATCACCTCCGGCGTTTCGTAGATTCCGTACCAGCGATCCTGCGGGTCATGGCTTGAGGCGGCCACTCTGTCCGACCAGGTGGGACGATATGACGCCAGGAGGTTCTCGTCAGCGGCCGTCTGAAATGTGGTGTGGGCAGCTCCCC
>JACDCK010000385.1 GCA_013817595.1 Pyrinomonadaceae bacterium
ACCTTCTATGGAGATAGAATCACCTATGTCTATAACAAAGCCTTCAATAGAGGAAGGGCTGCTATTACAATAGATGGTAAGGATCTGGGATATATTGACCTTTACTCACCCACTCTTCAATGGCAGCAGAGCACGACGTTCGATGGGCTGGGCTGGAATATTCACACTATCAATATATCGGTTACGGGACAAAAAGGTACATCAGCAACTGATAGTTTTGTGGATGTGGATAAGCTAACTATAACAGGCGGGAACTCCTTTGTTGGAGTGGAACTGCGTGTTGATACCATACCAATTACACATGCCGGAAAGTATAGCCACAGATTATGGGCAGGTATTGAGCGTTCTGACCGAGCGCAAGAAGGAGAGTTTGTAACTGCATGGTTCAGCGTGAACCTAGCACCTTATCAGCATGACAGCGCGGGTACTACCATAGTATATAGCGGCAAGTTCAGCCAGGTAGGGCTGATGGTTACAGCAACCGGTATCAGATGGTTTGTGTATTCAGAGGCCAAAGTGGAGTGTTTGCGGGGTACAAAATACTGGGGAGACATAGGATGTTTAGGAGAGGTTTCCGATTTGGTGGATGATGGTTATTGGCACACAGTTGAATTGGTGAGCACAGGTCAAGGGTATTGGCTGGCTCGTGTGGAGGGTGTAGAATAGAGTGTGTAAGCAGCATAGTCGAGTAAACTGTCGAACAACCAACGACCAACGACCGCTATAAGGGAAACGACAAAACGACTATGACTGAGAAAATTACACCTGACATGCTGGACCAGCTCCTGGAGGGCGTGGAAAACGCCGAAGATTTGTTCGGGCAAGAAGGCTTGCTCAAGCAGTTGAGCAAGCGGCTGTTGGAACGGATGCTGGAGGGGGAGCTGACCGAGCACCTGGGCTACGACAAACATGCCGCCAACGGGCGGGGCAGCGGGAACTCGCGCAACGGGTATCGGCGCAAAACGCTCAAGAGCGAGCAGGGGGAACTGACGCTCCAGGTGCCGCGTGACCGGGAGGGTAGCTACGAACCGATCCTGGTGCCCAACGGCAGCAGCCGCTTGGCGGGCTTGAATGAAAAAATCATTGCGCTCTATGCACGCGGCATGAGCACGCGTGACATCCAGGCCCAGCTTCAGGAACTCTACGGGGTGGAGCTCTCGGCCAGCCTGATCTCAAATGTGACGGCGGTGGTGCTCGATGAGGTCAAGGCGTGGCAAAGCCGCCCGCTCGAAGCGGTCTACCCCATCGTCTATCTGGATGCGCTGGTGGTCAAAGTCCGTGATAATGGTCATGTGCGCAACAAATCCGTCTATCTGGTGCTGGGCGTGACAATGGAGGGGCAAAAAGAACTCCTCGGGATGTGGATCGCCCAGACGGAGGGGGCGAAATTCTGGCTTCAGGTCGTCACTGAACTCAAGAATCGTGGGGTGCAGGACATCTTTATTGCGTGTGTGGATGGACTCAAAGGCTTTCCCGAGGCCATTGAAGCGGTCTTCCCCCGGACGCAGGTGCAGCTCTGCCTGGTGCATATGGTGCGCGCCTCGCTCAAATTTGTCAGTTGGAAAGAGCGCAAAGCCGTCGTCGCCGACCTGAAAAAAATCTACCGGGCACCGACACGCGAGGCCGCCGAAACCGCCCTGTTGGAATTTGCCGAGCGCTGGGACAAGCAATACCCCACCATTAGTCGCTCTTGGAGCGCAAATTGGGAGCGGATCACTCCCTTCTTCGCCTATCCCGAGGAGATTCGGCGCGTGATTTATACCACCAACGCCATCGAGGCCGTCAATCGCTCCTTGCGCAAGGTGCTCAAGACACGCGGCGCGTTGCCCTCTGATGAGTCGCTTTTCAAGCTGTTGTACCTGGCCTTACGCAACATTACCCGCAAATGGACCATGCCCGTGCCCCACTGGCGAGCGGCCCTCAACCAGTTCGCCATCATTTTCGAGGACCGACTACCCCTCTAATGCAGGGCTTGGCTGCTTACACATTCGATTTGACATACCCCTCGTGTGTATGATAAGAACGGGCAAGCGTATGATCTCGCGAGAATAAAATCGGATAGTCCTCGAATCTGGAGAGCCACCGCCGAGACAGAGGAAGGCTATGTCAGATCTAGCGATCCTTACTTGCTTGCCTCTTTTTGGCACAAGCATCCAAAACTTTGGTCAAACGGTTCGTATATCGAGTGGCCAGCCAGTTCGGGGGGTGCGAATAACTTTCTGACTACCTGGCCTCCAGGCATATGTCCAAGTCACTACGCGGCTGGACTAAGG
>JACDCK010000144.1 GCA_013817595.1 Pyrinomonadaceae bacterium
GCGCAAGGCGCGGACTACTGTGCCTACCTCGATCTGGGAAGATACAAAGTCCTATGTATCTCCCCGGAACTCTTCTTCGAGCGCAGGGGCGATTCAATCAAAACAAAGCCGATGAAGGGCACCATTAATCGCGGGCGATGGGCCCTGGAGGACGAGGGACTGGCGCAGCAGTTGGCGGAGTCGCCCAAGGATCGCGCTGAGAACGTTATGATCGTCGACCTGCTGCGGAACGACTTGGGCAAGATTTCTGTTCCCGGCTCGGTCAGGGTGGCGAAACTGTTTGAGGTTGAGCGGTATGAAACTCTCTGGCAAATGACTTCCACGGTCGAATCAACCCTGCGGAGTGATGTGGGGCTGGCCGATGTGGTGGCAGCTCTCTTCCCGTGTGGTTCCATTACTGGCGCACCGAAGATTCGCACCATGGAGATTATTCGTGAGCTGGAACCCTTTCCACGTGGTATCTACACGGGCACGATCGGCTTCATACGTCCCGGCGGCGACTGCGTGTTCAATGTAGCAATTCGCACAGTTGTGCTGGACTCAGATACGGGCGCCGCGACGTTTGGAGTTGGCGGAGGTATCACTATCGACTCAACCGCCGAACGGGAGTACGACGAGTGCATATTGAAGAGTTCATTTCTTACTGCTCCGGTCCCACGCTTTCGGCTTCTCGAGTCCATTCTCCTTGAGGGCGGTGAATTCTTTCTCTTAACCCGGCACCTCGAGCGACTTAAAGCATCAGCGAAGTATTTCAACTTCCATTTTCCGGAAGAGCAGGTTCTTTGCGAACTCGATCGTGCGGTGGCAACGTGTTCGAGTGAGAGATGGAAGATTCGCTTGCTGCTGTCGAAGGTTGGAGAGATTGAAATCGAAGCTATTCAGCTCCGCAACGCCCGCCGCGCACCGCTGCGCGTAGCGCTGGCAGCGCAGTCGGCGGACTCAAACGAGAAGTTTCTCTTCCACAAAACTACGAATCGCGCGGTGTATGATAAAGCGCTCGCAGAGCGACCTGATTGCGACGACGTAATTTTATGGAATGAGCGAGGCGAGGTCACGGAGTCGAGCGTAGCCAACGTTTTGCTACCTATTGATGACGAGTTGTTCACGCCTTCACAAGATTCAGGGTTGTTGGCCGGCACCTTTCGCGATCAACTTCTAGCCGACCGTAAAATTCGCGAGCGGGTAATTCTCGTGTCAGAAATAAAGCAGGCTACTAGCTTCTACCTGATCAATTCTGTGAACAAATGGATGAAGGCCGCTCTGGTGGACTAGTCGCCAACTCGTGAGGCCTTCTACTCTGCAACTTGATGCTAGCCAACCAGCGGGGGCAATGCGGGGTCCCCAGCGGGACAGCCCCGCTGGGGTGCTAAATCCCACCTTCCCGACCTGTGAGACTCTCTGACAAGATCGATTGATCTAGTCTGAAAGCCTTTCAATCAAAAACCTAGAGTTCAACTCTGATCAGCTCATGGTCAGGAAGGTGGGCTTGCCCCCGCTGGTTGGCTAACACTCAAGACTTAATCCGAACTGCTCTCACTTGCCTAAATTCGCTCGATTACTCGTAGAGCAGGGCGCGGGCGCGAATACGACGAAACTGAGTCAATTGCTCCGTCCAGGATCGCACTATTTCTTCCGGACCATCAGCGCGCTTAACGCGTTCGAGTGTAGCAGCGTTCACCAGGAGTCGTCCATACCCATCCACTTTCCACTGCTCGGGATAAAGACGTCTCAATGCCACTGCGATCTCAATTCCGGTTGCTACAGGACGAAACGTCGCCCGGTCAGTAATAATGAGATTGATGCCCTCACATTCTTCGTCCTTGAATACTGAAGCGCTCGGTTTGAAGCGCACCGGCACGAATCTCACTCCGGGAAGTCGGCGTCGATTCAAGTCTGCCGCCAGCTCTGGCCCGACCATCCAGGGCGCGCCAATAACTTCGAACGGGGTATCAGTGCCCCGACCAACTGAGACATTAGTCGTCTCCAGCAAACCAACGCCGGGATAGAGAGTCGCCTCAGTTAGGCTGCGCATGTTGGGGGAAGGGTTTACCCAGGTGAGGTTCGTCGCGTCAAACCACATCGCCCGCTGCCAGCCTTCCATCTTGATCACTCGCAGATCGCAATTGATCTTCCGCTCTTGATTGAAAAGCTTGGCTAGCTCGCCAATCGTCATCCCGTGGCGCACGGGAATCGTGTGATAAGCGGTAAAGGAAAGCTTGTCCGCGTCCGCTACCGGACCCTCAACCGCTAGTCCGCCAATCGGATTTGGACGATCAAGAACAAAGACCGGCATACGCGCCTTCGCCGCCTCTTCCATTACGTTCCCGAGAGTCGAAATGTAAGTGTAAAAACGCGTGCCGATATCCTGAATGTCAAAGACGATTGCGTCGAGGCCTTTCAACTGTTCCGGCTTTGGCCGCCGTGTGTCGCCGTAAAGCGAATAAATGTGAAGTCCCGTCTGCTCATCTCTTGAATCGGAAACCTTTTCGTCGGCGCTGCCGCGAATTCCGTGCTCAGGGGAAAAGAGTGCGACCAACTCAACGCCGGCAGCTTTGTTTAGCACGTCAATGGTCTGCCGTCCGTCGCGGTTCTTAGCGGTGTGATTAGTGACGAGACCGATTTTTTTTCTGGCCAGTTGCTCGAAACCATCACGCTCGAGCACGTCGATGCCTGTAAGTACTCTTACATCCACTGCATCGGGCGAAACCAACGAAGCAACACTTAACGTCTGATTGCGAGAAGCGGTAAAGCGGGCCAGGTCTCTGTTAAGGTTTTCGTAGTATTGAGATTGCTCACGCCTGGCTTTGTCGGCCACTGCCCGGTCGGTAACTGTGCCGGCGGCGATGGAAGCTACCTTACCTCGCAGGGAGGCAACGTCCCCTTTGCCGTCGGGATGAACGCGATTGCTGAGGAAGACCACGAACATTTCGGTCGCCGGATCGATCCAGAGCGAGGTGCCGGTAAAGCCCGTATGGCCGAATGAGCCGAGCGGAAAAAGATCGCCGCGGTTAGTGGAGAAGCTCGTGTTGATGTCCCAACCGAGCCCGCGCGTCCATCCGGCTTCAGTAACCAGTCGTGGCCGCGTCATCTCGGCAACAGAGAGCGGACTAAGAAGGCGAACACCCTGGTGCTGACCGCCGCCCAGGATCATCTGGCAATACAGGGCCAGGTCGTCAGCAGTTGAAAAAAGTCCGGCATGTCCTGCGACTCCGTTCATGCGATAGGAGGTTGGATCGTGGACTTCGCCCCGCAACCATTCCTCTCCTTCCACCCCGACGTTTTCCGCAGAGTCGCCCAGATAAGTCATCTGGCCACGACGTTTTTCGGTGGGCGCAACTCGCTTCCTGAGCAACTGCGAGGGACGAAAACCCGTATGCCGCATTCCTAAGGGCACGAAGATGTTCTGGTGCGCAAACTTATCGAGCGTGACTCCGCTTACTCGACGAACAACTTCGCCCAAAGCGATATAGCCAATGTCGCTGTAAACGAAACGCGCGCCCGGCGGATTTCGCAACGGTTCCTTGATCAATCTCTTAACTGCTTCGTCGTATCCGGTCCATCGCTCTTTCAGGTCGAAATCTGGAGCGTATCCCGATCGATGAGTCAGGAGGAGCTCGATCGTGATTCTTTCTCGGCCTTCTCCCTTTAGTTCCGGAATGTAGTTCGTAACCGGATCGCCCAGACGCACCTTCCCGCGTTCAACCAGAATCATGATGCTCGTCGCAGTAGCCACGACCTTGGTCAGACTGGCAACATCGAAGATCGTGTCCGTTGTCATCGGTTCCCTAACGGGTTCGACTGCCCGGGAACCAAAAGCTTTTCGCCAGGCGACTCGACCCTTCCTGGCAACCAGAACAACGGCGCCAGGCAATTGGCGCTTGCCAATCGACTCTGCAATGACCTGGTCCATCTTTTCGAGGCGCGGCGTCGAAAGCGAGACTGTTTCGGGATTTGCGCGCGGAAGCTGGGCAAACGCGTTAAGCGAGAGACAGAGGGAAATAACCAGGAAGACAGAACCGCGAAAACGAGAAGTAGGAGCCATGCTACTGGACCTGCGCCTTCAATTGAATCCCTGTGCCACGCGGGTGCAGATCAGGCAGAGAAATCGGCAACCTTCCGGTGATATCGATCTGGCCCAGTACGGCCCGAGCCATCGCCTGCTGCAAACTCGGCATGTCGCCATAGGCAACCATGTAGGTGCGCAGTTCGGGAAAACTCTGGAGCAAATAGGGATTGCCAAAACTAAGTCCAATAATAGGTCGCTTGCTGGAGATTAGTGCCGATAGCGCCCGCGCTCCGGGCTCCGGCAAGCCTACACTGCGAACCTGCCCGGTTCGTACCCGTCCATAGAGCGAGGCAATTACAAGGTCCGCGCCTTTTGCCTTTTCAATTGCCTTCTGCACGTCCATTTCCGAGGAGCGCTCGTCGAGCACCATGGTTTCGAGCCTGCGATTGGAGCGCGCCATTGTTCCCGCGAAGGTATTGGCGATCCACAAGCGATCGTCTCCGTTGGTAATGGCCAGGTTGAAAATGCGCGCATCGGCTTTTAGGTTATTCAGCGGCACCAGATTGTCGTCGTTACGCACCAGCGTGATCGCGCGCTCGGCAATCTCGCGTGCCAGCGTGCCGACTTCGCGGCTGGCAACGATGCGATCGATCTCATCGAGCGGCGTGACTCGTTGTTTGATGAGTCCAAGATCGTATTTCGCCGCCAGCAGCCGGCGCGCGGATTCTTCTATTCGCTTCTCTGTTAACCGGCCGCTCCGCACTGCCTCGCGTACGCCGCGAAAAGCCGCATCAGGATCGGCAGGCTTCAGCAACATGTCCGCGCCCGCTTCCAGGGCCCGAACCGCCGCTTCATCCTGGTTGAAGTAGATGGTCAAGCCACTCATGCTGAGTGCGTCAGTGACAATCATGCCGTCAAACTTGAGATCGTTTCTCAAGATTTTGCCTATCACCGGCGAAACCGTCGCCGGAATTGCAGCGCTCCCGGCGATGATCTCGCCGGCTTCATCCGTATCAATCGGTCCGATTCTCTTCTCCCTCGGCAGAGGCTTGACTGACGTAGGATCGATCTGAGGCAAGCCCACATGGGCGACCATCACCGCTCCTACTCCCGCATCGATCGCCGCGCGGAAGGGCACCAGCTCCACGGTGTTCAGCCGCTCGCGTGCCACATTAATTTCGGGCAGGCCTCGATGCGAATCAACTGCGGTGTCACCGTGCCCGGGAAAGTGTTTGGCGGTGGCGATCACCCCAGCGCTTTGGGCGCCCACGGTGAAGGCGGCCGAAAAGCGTGCAACGTCAGCCGGGTCTTCACCATATGAACGCACATTGATCACCGGATTGGCCGCGTTGTTGTTCACATCGACTACTGGCGCGAAGACCTGTTGCACTCCCAGTGCCCGGGCCTCACGCGCCGTCACTTCGCCCTGTCGGCGCGCCAGATCAGGATTGCCGGTGGCTCCGACCGCCATGTTCCAGGGAAAGTTGACGGTGTCGTCAAAGCGCATGCCCGCCCCTGCTTCGAGATCGGCTGAGATCAAGAGTGGATAACGGGCCAACTGTTGCATGCGATTTACCAGCCAAACTGATTCGTAGACAGGTCCACGGAAAAGAATGATGCCGCCGATGTGGTTCTCTTCAACCTGCCGCTTCAAAACGCGAAATGCGTCGCTATCCTGATTGAGAAACGTAGCATTGATACCGACTGAGATAAGTTGACCGATCTTTTGTTCGATGGACATGCGCCGCAGCTCTTTGTCCGCCCACTTCAAAGCATCACGGGAAGGCTGGCGAGGGAACGGTTTGACCTTCGCGGCGGAATCCCCTGCGGCAATAGCTGGACTGGAGGGTTGTAAAGCGCTGAGAGCTGCGTGCCCGGTCAACGCGGGTCCGACGCAAAGCGCGGTGGCTACAACTAAAGAAACAACACGAAGGAATCGACAAAATCGCATCATTTCAAAATCTCTTCATCCTCGGCGGAGTGTTATTCAAACACGCCGCGGGGCGCAAGTTCATTTTGTCGACTTTTTGGCGCCGACGCAAAAGCGAGGCTTGCCAACCAGGCAGCGACGAGAGTAATGCCGCTGCCAATGAAGACATACCACGTCCAGGCGATGCGGGTCGCAAAATAGATGTAGAGCATCACGGACAGGCTAACAAGCATGCCGATCAAGGCGGGCGCCTGACTGACGCGCTTGAGGAAAACCCCGACCAGAAATACTCCCAGTATCGGACCATTGATCAGGGAAGCGATGGATAGCGCCAGATCCAACGCTGAGCGGTTCTTGTTTCGCAGCACCAAAGCCACGGCGATCTGTACCACTCCCCACAAGAGCGTAAGCACGTGTGACACTTTGAGATAGTGCTTATCCGTCCGACGCGGACGCAGCGGCTTGTAGAGATCATTCATCGCAGTCGCGGCGATCGCATTTAGCGATGAAGACATGGCGGCGGCAAAGATCGCCGCCACTACAAGGCCCGACAGTCCTGGCGGAAGATGCCGTGTGATGAAGTCTGGAAACACGCGATCGCCGCCGGTGAAAGGAAACGCAGTCATAGGTGCGGTCGCGTATGCAGGATCTGTGAACGGATGATAGAAAGCAAATAAGAGGACACCTATGAAAAGAAAACCGATAAACTGACCGAGGACTATCGCGCCGCTGGTCAGCAGGGCCGCGGCAGCGCGCTTCGGACGGTCGGTGCATAAGTAGCGCTGCACCAGGTATTGATCCGTTCCGTGCGTACTCATGGTCAAAAAGCAACCACCGATCAAGCCCGCCCAAAAAGTGAAAGTCTTCGTGAAGTCGAGCGAAAAATCAAAGAGCGAAAACTTGCCGTACTGCGTCGCCGTAGCCACGGCAGCGCTGAGTCCGCCATTAATAGAAGTAGTCAGGATCACCGCGGCAGCAATGGCGCCAACGATGTAAATACCAAGTTGAATCACCTCTACCCAGATCACTGCTTCCATCCCGCCGAAGTAGGTGAAAACAATCATCGCGACACCAATTAGTACTATTGAGGCAATGATGATCGTTTCAGCGTTCGCGGTGGGCTGAAAGGACGTGTATACGGCGGCGAGTACGATTGCGGTCAGCAGCAGTCGGATTCCATCGGCTATATTGCGCATTATTACGAAAAGCGAGGCCGCCAGAACCTTGATCTTGCCTCCGAAGCGGCGATCGAGAAGCTGGTAGACAGTCATCAATTCGCCACGGAAATACGATGGAATGAAGAGCAGGGCGATTACGATGCGTCCGAGCAGGTAGCCGAAGACGAGCTGCAGAAACTGGAAATTCCCACCGCGTGCGAAAGCTATACCGGGCACCGAGATAAACGTGATCGTGGAAGTTTCAGTCGCGACAATCGAGGCGGCTACGGCCCACCAGGGCACCGAGCGATCCCCTAGGAAGTAATCACTCGTCGTCTCTTGCTTGCGGGCAAACCAAGCCCCAAACAGGACAATGCCTATCAGGTACCCTGAAATGATGACGAGATCAATTGCGCGCATTGTTAAAGTTGAAAGTCGTTAGGGGAAATGCCGTTGCGTCGCGTAGCGACGATTGAGCTTAGCCCGGTCTTTTAAGGCCGGGTTCTAAGACGACCAAACCACATCGTCGCGTTAGCGACGATTGAATGA
>JACDCK010000386.1 GCA_013817595.1 Pyrinomonadaceae bacterium
TACACTGGGGGGCCAACGCTTGGCGCCGATGCCTAATCCTCGCAATCACATGGGTGGTGTCGCACTCAATGGGAAAGTCTACGCCATCGGGGGCCAACATTTGGGTGACGAACATACCGGCGCACAGAGCGAAGTGGATGTTTACGATCCCGCGACCAACAAGTGGTCGTTCGCGGCTCCAATGCCTCGCCCGATTGGGCACGTGACGGCCAATATTTTCGTGCGGAACGGACGCATTATAGTCAGTAGTGGCGTGACTTCCAATTCAGTGGAGCTCGCGAACGTGATTGAATATAATCCGGCCACGAACTCCTGGAGCGAGCTTCCACCCCTTCCGGCTGCGCGGCAGTCACCGGTCTCGGGTTTGGTTGGGGAGCAGATGGTTGTGACCTGCGGCGCACACAATGGCGTTCAAGCTCAAACCTGGGTGACTGAGGCGACAACAACTCCCGGCCAGTGGCAAACCGGTCCCGCTCTTCCTTTTGCCGTGGGCGAAGTTTCCGCAGGAGTCATTAACAACATGCTCTACGTGGTCGGCGGGGACACAAGCGCGACCATGGCTTACAATCTGAAAACAGGTATGTGGCGCGGCGATTTGGCAACACGTCCTCTGAAAGGCGATCACCACGCTGCTTCTGTTGTTGGCGGCAAGCTTTACTTGATTGGCGGGCTGGGTGGAGGATCGGCAGGTCGAGTCCAGATTTATAATCCCTCAACCAACTCGTGGACTCTTGGCGCCCCAGCTCCATACGCAGGGGGTGCTGTCTCCATCGGTGCCATGGGGGGCAAGATTTATATCGCAGGAGGGATAGTTGGGACAAGCACGGTAAACACAGCTGCGGTCTATGATGCTGCCACGGACACTTGGAAGGCGCTTGCCCAGATGCCGGCCGGACGCAACCACGCTGCAGGTGGCAGTGATGGTAAGAAGCTTTTTGTATTCGGCGGTAGAACCGGAGGCAACACCGTATCGACTGGGGCTGACAGTGTGCAAGTCTATGATCCCGCCACAAACACTTGGGCGTGGAATGGCCAGGCTGGATCGACGATCCCGGCGTTGCCGCAAAGAAGGGGAGGGATGGGGAAGGCAGTATTCTTTCAAGGCGAATTCTACGTCATGGGAGGAGAGACGACATCGTCGGGAACCGGACAGGTCAGTGGAAATGTTTACAACCGGGTGGACGTCTACAACCCGGTTTCGAAGACCTGGAGGCTCGAAACGGCGATGCCGACGGCGCGTCACGGGATTTTTCCGGTCGCGGCGAATGGAAAAATTTGGGTTGCGGGCGGCGGGGTTCAAGCGGGCCATTCATCCTCGAAGGTGTTCGAGATATTCTCGCGGTAGGGGAGTTCTCCAAACGATGCGCCGTATGAAGGCTACTGAAGGGCCGGATCGATCAGCATCGGGTAACGCGCCTAATATGAGGTAGCTACGTCGATTGCTATTCTTTCTGCAAAAAAGAAGTGCAATTAATTACGAGTCGGGCGAAACTTCTTCGTTCAAGAAACGTTTGTACCGCGGGCTGGCGTCTTGAAGAAAAGGTTAAAACCATAGGCGCATCGATATGCGCGATGTCGATGAATGAGCGCATGGGTCAGTCACAAAGTACCTGAGGGAGAATACGGATGTCATTGAAGAATTATTTCGCTACAACAAGATCGTCTGCTCGACTGACTTCGGGAAGCTTCGAGCTTCGGGAAGGCGTTCGCAGGATCCGAATGATCCCGCGGCTTGGGTTTATCGTTGCGGCTTTCGCGAGTCTTGTTGGATCGGCGACCGGTGCGCTGGACACCTATATCAACTTTCAGCCAGGCACCGCTACTGTTCCGGCCGGGTATATCAAAGATGCAGGTTTGGGGTTTAGTGCCACGCGGGGCTTTGGCTGGGTAAGGGAAGACAGCCTAGCGAATGCAACCGCGACCCCGCTCGATGTGAGCAAAAATGCGCGCAACCGGGCGCGAGCGGGCATTGATCCGCGCCTCAACACGTTGATTCACATGCAGCTTCCGTCGACGTCCACGGGAGTTTACACCCCGGCGGCGTGGGAATATACGGTGCCAAATGGAATTTATACCGTGACGGTCAGCGTGGGAGACGCGCCCCCATACGACAGCCTGCATACAACTTCAGTTGAAGGGCAACTGCTAATTGACCGGTTCCAAGGCACTGCGACGAAGGAATTCTTGCAAGTAACAGCCGAGGTCACCGTTGAGGACGGCAAACTGACTGTCGATGCGATCGGCGGAACGAA
>JACDCK010000387.1 GCA_013817595.1 Pyrinomonadaceae bacterium
CTCTTCCGTAGGCCCAGCAACGCTCGTTGTGGCAGAATCTTCTCTGCGGGTCCATAGGATGCACATCCTCCTGTTGACGTTAGACACCAACAAGGATGACGCAGGACCCGCTTGTTCTTCAACTCCACAGCTCAACCACGGTTCCCTGGGGTACTACCGAGAGCAGGCTCGATCAGAAAAACTACGACTTCCACGGCACTATCTTCCCTGATGGTACTTCAAACTTCCAGTGGTACGCATTCGATGCGACCGCGGATTTCAGCGGAGCAACCTTTCTTGGAGCAGCCAACTTCTCAGGAGCCCACTTCAGCGGCCAGCGATCAGCCTTCCAAGGAGCTAAGTTCAGCGGGGAGTGGACCTACTTCCCAAATGCCAAGTTCAGCGGAGAGCGGACAGACTTCTCAGGAGCCCGGTTTCGCGCTGGGTGGGCAAACTTCCAAGGAGCCCAGTTTCGCGCTGGGTGGACAGACTTCGGAGAAGCCGAGTTCAGCGGGGATGGGGCTGACTTCCAAGAAGCCGAATTCCGCAGTGAGACGACAGACTTCAGAGAAGCCAAGTTCAGTGGTAAGTGGACCTACTTCGAAAGATCCGAGTTCATCGGTAAGGCGATGTCCTTCTCAGAAGCCAAGTTCAGCTGTGAGGAGACTTCCTTCAAAGGAGCCAAGTTTAGGGAGAGAGCTTGGTTTTGGGGAACCAAAAATAATCCAGTATTTAGTCCTCAGGCAGGGGTTTCGTTCGAGCAATGCCGAATAGAGAAGCCCGAGCTACTTACATTCAACACGGTATTACTTCACCCCAGTTCGTTCATCAACACAGACGTGCGCAACGTCGACTTCACTGATGTGAAGTGGTACGGGATGCCCGGCGGACCAGAAGGCACCCTTGAAGAGGAAATCGATGCTCTTACAAAGCGAGATATCGAGTCACCCCATATCCTGCTTTCGCAAGCTTGCCAGCGGCTCTCTGCCAACGCTGAGGAGAACCGTGAATATCCACTGGCCAATGAGTTCTATTACTGGTCGATGGACGCGCTACGCAAAAAAGGCCGGCGCAGTTTCGGGCCAATCCGCACCTTGTACTGGGCACTGAGTGGGTATGGAGTAAGGGCTAGACGTGCGTTTCTAGTACTGCTTGCAATGTGGGCTGCCTTCACAATTCTCTATGGATTGGTAGACCCTCCAGAGTTCGAAAAGTTCGGGCAAGGCATCAGCTACGTCTGGCAAAGCGCTGTCTATAGCTTACTTGCCCTGGCCCGACTGAATCCGGAACCCAGGCCCGAATTACCAGGACTATTCCAATTCTTGGTTGGCCTCGAAGGGCTCCTGGGACCCCTACAAATCGGGTTACTCTTGCTGGCCATCCGGCGGCAGGTCATGCGATAGAAGGAGACTACCGCCCCGCCCCAGAAGAACCCCGGTGCGGAATCTGGCGGCAGCCCTTCGGCGCATAGCTGGCGCCGAATCTCTTAATCAGCTAACGTAGGTACCGACATAGGCATAGAAAAAGCGGCGGGGAACGAACCTTTAACCCGGAACACCGCCGCTCCGGTGGATTGTACACCAGGGCGCACCGCCGCTAAACCTCACGTGAGGAGGAGACAGTGGCGGCACGAGATAGCTCTGATAGCCCGTACGTAAGCGAGGACCAATACCGCGACGAGTCCGACCTCAAGAAGTACCGCACCGAGATCCCCAACATGATCTTCGACATCGGCCTTACTCCCTACGAGGTCGCCCTCTACGGCCACCTCAAGAGGGTGTGCGGGGCCGAAAAGGGCGGCAAGTGCTGGAAGAGCGTCAGCACGCTCTCAAGAGATACGGGCATGTCTGCCGGGCGCGTGTCGGAAGCGAGGGCCGAACTCGCCCGACGCGGCCTCATCCACATGAGGCAGCCGAAGGGGCCGGGGACCAGCGTAACCGCAACAATCGTGGACATTTGGCCTCAGAACATGGTGCGGTATTCGGCTGAGGGCAACCCTTCACAATCTGAAGGGGGTCTTCACAATATGAAGGGTAACCCTTCACGTGGTGAAACAAAGAAGGAACCCTTAGAAGAAGAACCCATTAAGAATCATTCAAAAACGCCAAGAAGCAAAGAAAAACCCCGCAGCACTTTGGCCAGTGCGAGCCAGCGGGAGTCCGAGCAGCGAGTAGAACAAATCAGGAGTGTGTTTGGCCCGAATGCAGTGTAGGACGCTTCTTTTGGCCGCCCCCAGGTGGTGTAGGGTGTTCTAAGGGCGCGGATTAGCAC
>JACDCK010000388.1 GCA_013817595.1 Pyrinomonadaceae bacterium
GCTGGTGCGACCGTGGTACGCAATGATGCCGGCTTTGGCATATCCCTTCTCCCTATTCTCTGGAACGGGTTCAGTGAACGTCCGCTTGAACCGCATAAGTTCCTGCCAAGCGATCTCCGTGCTCTTTGAAGAGATTCCTTTCCCTTCCATGCGACGTGTCCAGTCGATCAGATCAGCAGCACCGACGAGCACTTTCTTAGGATCGCATCCACGCAGGGCACAGGTGCCGCCAAAGGGTCTTGAATCGATGATGGCGACATCCCAGCCTTCCTTGCGGCACTTGTGAGCCACCGTTGACCCGCCTGCGCCGGTTCCAATAACAATAAGGTCAAACTTCTTCTCCATCTGTATGCGACCTCTCTTTATTTCCCTGAAATGTCATCGAGCGCAGCAGTCGTGCGCCGGTACGAGAGTTGATTCGCTTGCTGTCTTATGTTCTTCGGAGAGTCGCTTGACCACTTGGTTGACTTGTCCGAGACAGCACACGCCCGCGGGGTTACGCACTTCGCAGGCGCACACTTCTGCTTTAGTCAGTTGTGTAATTCGTACCGGAATAGCCGTGCTTCCCTGACGCGCGATCTCTCTGCGCGCGTCACCCTCAGTGAACCCGAAGCAGTAGCAGATGGGACGCTCGTCTCCGTTCGCTTTCACGGTCACAAGCTCACGCAAATCATTAGTGGTAAAGCGCGTCCCCCCATCACCGTAATACACAATCGAGCAACTCGGATCGGGGCAGAAGCGATAGCCTTCCCCATTCACCCTGTCGAGCAGTTCATGGCGGACGTGATGCAGCACCGTCTTACGTTCGACGCTGCGACCAACGCCTCCACAACGAACGCACGTGGCGCTTGTTGCTGCCGTTCTGTCCTCGTTCAACACCGTAGTTGTCGGCTGTCCTGACACGCTGCAACAGTCGCTCATGCTCTGCCTCCTTCTCTATCCGCACGCTTCCTTATTAACCACCAACCGGCGATTGCCACAATTAGTCCGAGCGCGGCCAATGGCAGTAACACACTGTCTTTCAGTATGAAGCCCAAGCCGAGCGTGACCAGAAGACCGCCCAGCAGCCACGGCGCGGCGCAACACAGAAGGGCGAGTGCCGCGCTCACGCCCCCGAAGCCGAGCATCACTCCACCCAGCTTGCGGTTTGCAGTTTTCATTACTTGACCCCTTATTTGGCTTTGTAGCCTGTCGAATCAATGGCGCGCCTGATCTGACTTATGTCGGTCTGCCTCGGATCGTACTGTACCTGCGCATTCCCCCGCTGGTAGCTCACATCGGCTGAACGCACGCCTGCCGTCCTTTCAAGCGCCGCTCTGATGGGCATCTCGCAGCTACTGCAATCCATTCCCTCAACTTGTACTGTGACCGACTCCATGGCAGCTTGCGCCGCGCCGCCTTCGGGCGCTGGCACGGCTGCCGGACTCGTTTGGGTAACAGGCGGCTGGCTCCGCACAAAGGCGACGGCGATGTAGCCGATGTAATAGGGCGAAAGCGCGAACGCCAGTACAGCCACAGATGCGATCCACAGTCCCGCACGACTCGCCCGGCTGACGGGCTTTGTCGCACAGGCCTCGCCGGGCGAGCATGCTGCTTCACGACGGAAATAAGCGCGATAAAAGCCGAAGGCCAGCAGAAGCGCTGCCACGCCCAGCAGGTATGGGCGCGCGGACTCAAATGCGGTCGCGGCTCCGAACGCGCCGGCTCCGAGTACGACGAACAATAGTGGCCCGATGCAACATAGGCTCGCCGCCAGAGCGGCGATTACGGCACCGCCCATCGCTATTTTTTCTTCTTTCATTCCTCTTCTCCTTACTTTAACGTGAGTTCGACGTAAGGAATTGGCTAAGCCGTTGAAAACAAATGACTCGTTGTGAAACGGCTAACTTCATGTGCTCAATCCTGCTACTTGATGGGCGCTTTTGGCCTATCCCTGACGATTTAGCCAAGATTTCAAATAGTCTAGTAAGTTAAGCTCTTGATTCTATTCAAGAATTACGTCGAACTCACGTTACTTTATATCAGCGGTCTTTGATGACCGGGCGAAATGTGTGATGTCCATCATCACCGGACACTCCGCCTTTTGACCATGACTCTTCAATTCGTTCTCACATGCCGCTAAATGATTGACGAGCGTGCGGCGGAAATCCCGCATCATCCTCATCCGCTCATCCAACTCGGCGAGCTTGGCGCTTAACAGGTCGCGCACACTCTGACACTCGCTCGCGCCCCCACCCGTTTGC
>JACDCK010000389.1 GCA_013817595.1 Pyrinomonadaceae bacterium
TACCGATACTGCTCATGCCGCTCGGAGTTTTTGTGGCGTTCGTGCAGACCTTTGTTTTTATCCTGCTTTCGCAACTCTATTTAAGCGAAGTATCGCATGCACCGCATGAAGAACACGACGAGCATGATGAGCAGGAGATCGAGGGCCATGCGAGCCTTGAGCATGAGGCGCTCGCGGTTTCGTGATGGCATCATCCAGCGGAATACCGAAGCGCGATTCGAGCGGCTCTGGCAAATGCGCCGGGTACGTTGATCGCAAACGCAGTCACCGCAGGGTGCAGACTCACCCGGATGGAGCATTACTGAGCAAGTCATAGCTTCGCTTTTTGAAGCCGGAAGTGTCTGTTTCGCAGGAGCGCCGTTGTTCGAGGGGCGGTGGATACCGGATGCGGGCGAAATCATATCAGCCAGTTTTGACTTCTATTCGGTTGTAACTGTACCCAATCATTCTGAAGCACGACTTCAGATGGAGAAACGTCGATGAGAAAACTCAGGATTATTTTCTTCGCGCTGGTGGGCATGTTGATGACCGCCATGCCCGTACTTGCACAGGCCCCTGTGCAGCAAGCGGACAACTCGGCTGGACTCAAGGCAATCGCCGCGGGCATTGGCTTTGCCATTGCGGTCTTTGGCGGCGCACTGGGCCAATCCCGTATCGGCGCGGCCGCTTGCGAAGGGGCGGCCCGTAATCCCGGCGCGTCCGCCAAAATTCAGACGATGATGATTTTAGGTCTGGCGCTGATCGAATCGCTGGTTCTGTTCGCGCTGGTTATTGTGTTCGTAAAAACATAGCCTACCGAACCCACGCGTTAGGAAAAGATGCGAGCGGGGCTTTCGAGCTTCGCTCGCATCTTTGTTTTAGTCTTTTCACTTGTCTTTGCTTGTCTCGAAAGCTGTGTGATACGCTGCCTCTCTCCCGAACAGAAAGCAGCGAGGCACAATCCGTCAATGAAAACATGTCCGAATTGCGGAGCGGAATATCCGGACACCACTACACTGTGTCCTTCTGACGGTGTCGCTCTTGAAAAGACGGGCGACTCTTTACTTGGCCAAGTCCTTGCCGGCAAGTACCGAATGGAAGAACGTCTTAATCAAGGAGGCATGGGCGCCGTCTATCGCGGCACACATGTTCTGATGGACAAGACGGTGGCAGTTAAGGTGCTGCGGCCTGCCCTTGCAGCTGATGAAAAGATAGTTGCGCGCTTCTCGAGGGAGGCGCGAGCTGCATCTCGGATTTCTCATCCTCATGCGGTGAGCGTTACTGACTTCGGAGAATCCGAAGATGGCGTCGTCTTCCTGGTAATGGAATATCTCGATGGGAAGACGCTCAAAGAGATCATTAGGGCAGCAGGCCCGATGCCACTGCCGCGAGTCGTCGAAATCATCCGGCAGGTGGGTGGGGCGTTGGATGCGGCCCACGAGCAAGGGGTAGTGCATCGGGATCTGAAGAGCGAGAACATCATGCTGTTGAATTCCGCTGGGCCTGACTATGCAAAGGTATTGGATTTCGGTATCGCCAAGGTCCGAGAGCCAACCGGTGCGTACGATCCCGGTCTCACCGCTCCGGATTTAGTAATCGGCACCCCGCAATACATGTCACCAGAGCAATGTTCGCAAGCGTCGGAAATCGATGCGCGCTCCGATCTCTACTCGCTGGGTGTGATCATCTACGAGATGCTGGTCGGGCACGTACCTTTCACCGGCCCATCGCCAACCTCAATCATGATGAAGCACTTGCAGGACGAAGCTCCTTCGGTTTCGCAAGAAAGACCTGATCTGCCGTCGGGCGTGGGACGCGTCGTGCAACGGGCAATGGCCAAGCGCCCGGATGATCGCTACCAAAATGTGGGAGATTTGGTTGAGGACTTGACTATGGCCTCAGGTGTGGAAGTGGCCGCAGTGCCTCCGGTGCCCACGAGCTCTGCAAGTAATCGGTTCGTCGTTCCCACCCATTCGTCTGCGGAGCGTGCCTCCATCGAACTTGATGAAGAAACGATGGTGCGGCCAAGAGTTGAGAACAGGTCAGTAGCGAACGTCGCGCCGCTAACGACCGAAATGTACGCAGTTGCGCCGGTAAGCAATCTAAATCTATGGAAGATCTTGGTTCCTTCGCTCGCAGGTCTGCTAGTCGTTTTTGCAGCCGTATATGAGTTTACAAGAAACTCCGAGCCGGCAAACAACAGAGAGTCTCAACCGGAACTCGTTGCTGACCCAAACAGTCAGGCAGTAGAACCTTCAC
>JACDCK010000390.1 GCA_013817595.1 Pyrinomonadaceae bacterium
GCCGCAGCTCTAATGAGGGTAACCGCCAGCGAGATTCCTAGGGTAGGCGATGCCCTATCGAACCAGCGACCTTTGTTGCCAATGCAGCATCTTGCAAAGGCTTGCCCGTGTAAGAGCGAAGGAAGGCCCGTGTGTCCGCAGCGCGTTGCGTGCGCACCCGCTTTAACCGCGTTGCTGCATGGTTGCTGCACATAGCTCACCATACAAGAGTTATGGGGTCTCATTTTATTGCGTTTTGCAGGTAATTTAAGAATGGGCGATGCTGGGATCGAACCAGCGGCCTCTGCCGTGTGAAGGCAGTAAGATAGATTGCTGGATGTTTCCCGAGCTTGCAGAACTTCTGCAAATTGCCATATTTCTGCGTTGACCCATTCCCCAACATTTCAGGAGATTTACCCAGGTTGCTGCACGGTTGCTGCACAGACTTAAGTATCAATGAGATTGGTTAGTCGTTACGTCTCTACACTGAGAGACCAGGGGTGTAGCAATTACTGTACTGTGGTCTCGCTAGCCCTCCACAACAACTACCCTCGTGGCCTTCGGTCCCTTGCTCGTGGTCGTTACGTCGAACTCTACCTTTTGTCGCGGATTAGGAGTGCCTAGGCCTTTGTCTACGAAATCGGATATGTGTACGAACGCCTTTTGTTGCTGCCCGTACTCCAAGATGCCATAGCCCTTACTCTCATCGAACCATTTCACTTGGCCTTGATCGCGCTGCAATGCGCCTGCGGCAAGAAGCTCTTCTTCGATCAACCGGACTGCCGTCGCAAAAGGGATGTGGAAAAATTCCCTATCCTCACGTATGCGGTGGTCACTCAGCAAGGCGAATACCCGGCGCTCGGCTTCTCTTGTACTCTTGACTTTATATGTCGCTCTCGCAGAGTAGGGGCGCAACAACCCCGTCGCTGAGTTTATCCGCCGCACCCTCTCGGGAACGCTGCGCGTGGTCATACCGATCTTCAGAAGGTCCGCCTCTTCCCTGGTCGAGAGGACGTACAACCACCCCTCGCCGGCACCTTCGGCGCGAAGTGGCTCAGGCTCCTGCCAACGGGCGAGGATCTGCCCGAGGTTGTTTTTCGCTAGCTCGTCTCTCAAGGATGCTGCGCGATCAACATCCTGTTCCTTCAGGACCTTACGCAGTTCGGTGAGTTTAGAGACGAAGTACGCCATCTGTTTCCTCGGAGGATGCCCGAGTTTCTCGTATACGGTGAACCAGTCCCACTGATCCTTCTTGAGAGAACGATTGAACATTCCTTTGAGTTCGGAGACTGCCTCAAGCTCTACCGAGCTTGGAGGCATTTCGCCTGCCAAGAAAAGTGATACGGTGCGTACGGCGCTGTCGTACCGCTGTGCCATAGTCTTGGAGAGCGGAGCCATGCCGAAACCCCACTTCGGTATCTTCGGGTGCCCTGAGCTACCCGCACCTGTTCCCATAGCTTCTATCTGCCCCCTTTGTAGCTCCGTTACCGCAACCTATGCTGCTGTCGCACGAGCTAATGACACGTTCAACTTCTGTACGGAAAGCGTAGGTCATTGCTTGGATGCATTACTATAAAGTGCACGGGATTTTCGCCTATCGCTTCCGACTCGTAGGCGAAGTCGAAACCGGTGCCAACGCTATTCTTGTTTAAACCCGAAGCCTGTATTCTGATCGTTGAGAACAGCAAATTCTCAACCAGTGTTTCTACCTTCAATTGCCATACCCCGTCTGATGCATTAGCCGTAGGTTACAGGGGATTGCATGTCGAGGGAAGGTTTCGATGGCTACGCCGCCCCTGCCATTCACCTTCGTATGCCCACGGTATGCCATTGCAGGCGCTCCGATGCCGTGCGTCTTTGACACCAATTTGACACCAATGCAGGCGAGTTCGGGCGCGTCCGGGTAGGTACGGAAGATGCACAAACCGCTTGGGTGTGCGGGTTTTCGTACCCGGGTGAACCCACCCGGACGGGTGATTTACAATAACGGGTTATGGTCCATCGTGCAGACCGGCCCGCGGCGTACCCCTGGTAGGCGCGCGTTGGGCCTCCGCTTCGTCAAGTTCGCCGCCCTGTTCTACGGTTTTCTTGCCGTCGCCGCCGCCCTGTGGTGCGGCCTCAGGGGCTTCGATGTGCGGCTACTCGGGGAGAGTCCCGCCGCGAGCGTACTACTCGGACTCCTTACCGCAGGCTGCACGGTCTCTCTGGGCCTCCTTGCCTACCGTTTTCTACCCGCTTTGCGTGAGATCTCTGAGGA
>JACDCK010000007.1 GCA_013817595.1 Pyrinomonadaceae bacterium
GTACAAAGAGGTGCTCGAATCTTACAAACGCGCTGTTCAACTGACACCGAACGATGCTGGAATGTACAGCAATATGGCTGTCACTTACCGCAAGATGGGGCGCTATAAAGAAGCAGTCGCATCTTGCAAACAGGCCATCAGCCTCAGACCCGACTTAAGCCGAGGCCCACAATAACCTGGGTGTTGCATATTACAAGATAGGGCGGTCCAAAGAAGCAATCGAGTCGTACAAGCGGGCCATATCTCTTAAACCGGACTATGCTGGAGCATACTTCAATTTAGGAGTGGTATATCTTGCGACTAAGAAGAAAGACGCAGCGCTAGAGCAGCATACAATACTTAAAACTCTTAACCAGCAACTGGCTGGCGAGTTCTTTAATGTGATCTATAAGGACAAGGTTCTTAGCGTATTTCCTAAGTAGGCTTAGACCGACGTGTTTAGTCAGCGGCGGGTGTTTATAGGCGTATCTCGACAGCTAACCTGTCGCGTAAGCGGTTTCATCTTTTTTCTCTCTACCTCTTCATTAGCCAGTCAAGCATTTCGTTGATGTTGCCAGATGCCACAGCGATTGATGAATCGGCAGCGCCATAATATAGACGGATCTCTCCGGTAGCCTCATCGACAAACTGACCATGGGAAGATGACGTAACCAACATCGCCGATGATCTCATATGGCTCGCGCGGGCTCATGACCCATTCGTCGCCGCGCCGGATTCGATTCCCGACAGCACGCGGTCGAGCACATCCACTCCTGTCATCTGCTTAAAGACGTCGCGCTTCAAACTGTCCAGACTGATCGTGATCCGATCCAGTCCTGCTTCTTTCAAACTCTGCGCGCGATCAGGCAGAAAGTAGCCATTTGTTGTCAGCGCCAGATCGAGCAGGCCTTTTGCTTTCAGTACGGCGAGTTTGCTGATGATCGTTTCGATGTCGCGGCGCATCATCGGCTCGCCACCGGGTCAGCCGCATCTTCTCAATTCCCAAGTCAACAAAGATGTCGCAGACGTATTCGATCTGTTCGTAAGAGAGCATCTGCTCTTTCGGGGCAATCGGCGGCTCGCCGTGCGGCAAGCAATAGAAGCAGAGAAAATTGCAGCGGTCGGTCAAAGACACGCGCAGATCGCGTATCGTTCGGTTGTATGAGTCTTAGAGGGTTGCGCCCATTTTTTAGTCTTCATCCAAGATTGATAATAATACGCTGGCAAAGATTGGGTTCCAAGTTGGCAGAAGTTTGTTAGTCTGAACTATCGCGCGCCAGCGCAAGCTCTCGGGAGCGAGTCGATTCGATATAGGCGCTACTCCCGTGGGACCTCGCGGCCGTGGGCACGTCCGAGGTGCTGATACGGTGGATGCGTCTGCAGGCGTGGATCGTCGACCGGCCCGCCCATCGTGAAGTGGTAGAGCACCTGGAAACGGTCGTCCGTGAGTCCGAAGACCTGGTGTGTGAGGTCGTCCAAGAAGCAGCCGATGCCGGTGCTGCGGATGCCGCTTGCTTCGGCTTCGAGGTAGAGGACCTGTCCGATGACGCCTGTCTCCCAATACAGGCGGCGGTAGAACCAGGGCCCGAACGCCTCGAGGGACGCGCGGTACTCGGTGAGCATGGCCGCTGCGAAGACGCCGGCGGCAGCGATTTCTTGGTCGCAGCTCGTCTGTTGGGCGGCGCGGCGCGCATCCCCGCCCTCGAGGAAGAAGAGGGGCAAGGACTCGGGACACGCCTCTGGTCGCGTCCAAGCGAAAGCCCGATCCATCGCTCTCTCAAGCGCCTCCTTGCGCGTGGGGTCTCGCAAGAGGGCGTACAGGCCGGGAGTCAAGTCCGCCGCGCGGTGGACGAAGAGCAAGAGATCGACGCAAGGGCGCCACGGCAGCGTGGTGAATGGGACCTGCCGTGAACCCGGCATGACCTTGAGCAAGATCTGGTAGAAGGCGTCGCGTGTGATCCCCGTATGGCCATCGAGTGCGACTGCGCTGCGCCGCTGGTGGATGATGGGGCGAAGCGCGAGTGGCGAGTCGCCGATCTCGAGGGAGCTGTTCTCGAAGACGATCGGAGACCAGAACGCCTCGCCAGGGCGCGAGAGCTTCTCCGTTGCGGTGGCCACCTCGTCGATGACGGGCCACAGATGATGATCGCTGCTCAGCCGGTTCGGCGCTCCAGACCATCGCGCGCCACGCAGCTCGTCGCACACCGTGCCCACAATGGTGAACACTCGCTGCTCGTCGATCGTGAAGCCGGCCCCCTGGGGGAAAACGGCCAAAAGGCAGTCTGGGTGCTCGGCCTCGACCCCGGTCTGGACGTGCACACCCAGGAGCACAGCCAGATCGCCGTCGGTGACGCTTTCGAGCAGCTTCGCCTCCCAGCCGAGCCCCGCGGCAGACACAGCGAAGCTTCCGATCGCGTGACCGGCATCGTGGTGGCAATAGCGGAAGGCCCGCTCGCCATACTTCCACGATTCGCGCCAGTGGATGGACGTGAGGCCCACGAGGACTGCACCCTCAGGGAGCTGAGCCGCGATCTTCAGCCACGCTTCGTCCGACAACTCCGCCCTGAGCTCGAGCGCGTGCTCGAACGGTGTGTAGTGGTAGACTGCGGGCCGAGGATGAAGACCGGCGATGGGCCCGGCGACCAGGTAGCCCTCGGTCGGATGAAGATTGCCGCTCGATGGATTGACCCGGAGCGACCAACGAGAGCTCCCCGCCTGCTTCCACGAGGAGAGGGCGAGCGCATCCTGGAAGAGTTGGGAGATCGAGACACGGTCCAGCGGGGTTCGGGTGCTGCGGCCGAGCGCGAATGCGGGCTCATAGCGCGGCTCCGGCCCCACCGGCAGGAGATCGAGAGGCAGCACAGCAGCGCCTTCGAATCGGCGGAATGGATCGGGTTGCGTGTCCCAGTCCATGTAGCCGAGAGCGGGCGCAGACCGAAACGGACGGTGCTTCGTTCGCTCGTGGTACGCGAGTGTGATGTCCAGCGCGGTGGGCGGCTCCGGATGCTTGTCGAACTCCGACGTGTTGGCCGTCTCAGAAGCTCTCGCAGCGGTCATCCAGCGCATCTCCATCGTCCTTACCCCGCAGCGACTCGTTCGAGATCGGCCAACAGTTCGACTACTTCACGCCCATCGTGCAGATTGTTTCGATCGACGAAGCCTACCTCGACCTCACACCGTGGAGGCGCTCGGTGCCTCGCTCCCGGGCCGGGCAGCCGGAGGGCGCGAATCCGGCTTTCGGGACATATCCGTATCAAAGGCCGTACGAACGGCTTCCTTATCAGCGGTAACGGCATTTCGAAATTCCAGCTTGCATCCGTGCCAAGCCAGCCATGCCTTTTTAGAGGCAGTAGAAAACCAATACGCCAAGGCATGGCGATGCCGTCTATGAACGTAGATCTATTCGGACACGTCGTTTGGAGTTGCCAATCCAGGCCAATGCGTGACTAAGTCAACAGTTTCGACTGCAAGCCAAGTACCACTGTACCATGCCCGGTAACATACGGCCGATTGGCGCCGGAAAATCTCTAGCAAGTATGATTGCTCCTCAAAATTATGACGCGGCATTCAGGAACACAGGGCGACCGTCTCCCCATCGCCCCTTCTCCCTGTCTCCGCGTCTCTTTTCTTAAAAAACGTAAGATGCATGACCCAGACGTAGTGAACTGAATTGTCGGGAGCGGTAAGCGTGATCAGATGCTGGCTCTCCTGATCGTTAGCTTTTCAAACCGAGTGCGGATGTTATCCGCCGGGCAGCGACATATTTTTGTGAAGCGAGTATAATACCGTGCAAATCGAAACGTGAGGTTGTTTGCATTTGTAATTGTCAGTGGAGAGCGAAACTCTTTCCCTCGGTCGCTCTCTTGATCTCCATGCTCCGGGACCAAAACACCAGCCGAACAAGGGCGGCCGAGGTGTTTCTGATCAGGCCGTCTTCGCTTGCAGAACGGCGCACGTGTTTCGGATCAAACTGGTGAGAAGGAGGTAGTCGTATGAGCGCTCGTGCACCACAGATCAACTCCCGGTACTATGCTGAGTTGAAGCGGTCTCAGCTAATTCAAGAAATTCACGGATATGGTCCCAACTATCTGCTGCGAGAAAATGAAGACGAATTGTGCCGGCGGCTGCTGGCGAAATATGAAAAGCACTTCCCGGCGATGAGCGCGGACGAAACATCAAACGCGTGCGACCGCGGCGGATTACTTGAAGCGACAATCAGGGAGAACTTGCTCCAGCGCAAGGCGGATTTTGTTCACAGGGCAAAGCCCATCGTAAACGCTTAAACGAACCCACTCATTAGCGGCGCTTTCGTCATAAGCTAGCCGGAACTTTGATAAAGACGGCGTAGATTGTCGGCCGGTCTTTTGAAGAATTCCTCCGGGCGTATGTCCATCCAATCGAGATCCGTTTTAGTTCCTCGCGTTCCAATCCGATAAACGCCGAATCTCAGCGACGGCGGATTTCGGCAAACCGTCTGCGCGCCACAACCGAAGTAACGCTCGTGCGCGGCCTGATCCATGGCGGCAGACTCCACAAGCTCTGCACGTAATCGCCGTAGCACCAGAGAAACCCGCCGAGCAAGCCATGCCGGTTGAGCAATTCAATCGCTCGCGCCGTGTAAGCTGCCGCTTTGTCCTCCGCCAACAATATTGGACCAGCATCAACCCTCAGATCTACTGCAGAAGCCAGCGGAATTGTTGGCGCACCAAATTCCTCAAACAACACTTCGCGTCGTCCTAGCCAGCAAGTGATTAAGCCGAGAAACGGGAGCAACAACGCATCCGTCGGACCGTTGGCCCAGCGGCAATAGATCGGGTAGCCGTGCATGCAAAGAAAATCGCAGACCATTGCCGCTTCGGCGGGCCCCAGATTGCGGTCCTCTTCCAAGTCTTCCATGTGCAAACCGATCGTGATCGGATGAATGGATGAGTAATGAGTCATGTGTAACGAAGCCTGCGTGACGAGCACGGCAGGAGGCAATCTCTTCCGCTCATCACTCATCACTCATCACTCATCACTTATCACATGTGCAGTTACCTCCTTGTAAACGCGGATGTATTCATCAACCATGTGCTCGCGACTGAAATTCTGCGCCACGTATCGCCGGATTGCCTCGGCGTTAAGCTGTTCTACCAGGCCAAGCGCGCTGACGGCTTCGTCTATCGTATCGACGATGAATCCTGTTTCGCCGTGCTTAACCACCTCCGGCACCGAACCGCGCCCGCGCGCGATCACCGGGACACCGCAAGCCATCGCCTCGATCATGCTCAAACCAAACGGCTCGGCAAAGTTGATCAGGTGCAAGAGCGCGAATGCTCCGCCGAGAACACTATCACGGCTCTCCGGTCCCACCGAACCGAGGTAGCGGACTCTATCATTGTCGAGATGCGGCGCCACTTCGCGATCAAAATAGTCATGGTCCTGAATGATTCCCGCAATCACCAGCGGGCGGCCTGCTCTGCGCGCCACTTCAATCGCTTCGGCTACACCCTTCTCGTGATGGATGCGCCCAAAGAAGAGTAGATAGTCGCCACGCTTACGCGGCAGTCTGAATTCTTCGAGCGGAATGCCGTGATAGATTGTCGCAACATAATGCAGGCGGGGGTCACGATCGGCATCGCTGATTGCGACATAGTGGGCGCGTCCGTTGTATTTCTCATAGACGGGCACGATTCGTTCCGAGGAAAAGCCATGGATCGTAGTCAGCACTGGCGTGTTCACCAGTCCGCAATACGAGAGCGGCAAGAAATCAAACTGGTTGTGAATCAGATCAAACTCAACGGCGCGCTCGAACACCGCCGAGATGTGCAAACACTCCCAAACCTTTGGGTCGATGCTCTGGTCTTCCGAGTACGGGCGCGGACAAACTGAAACGAGCCGCGCGCGCGTCACCGAATCGCCGGTGGCAAAGAGCGTGACATCGATGCCACGCTCGACCAGTCCTTCGGTCAAGAGCGACACGACGCGTTCCCACGGTCCATAGTGACGCGGCGGCACCCGCCACGAGATTGGCGCCAGCATTGCTACGCGCATGAGCTTATCTTATAAGGGCTCACCACAAAGGAAGCCACTGGCGCTCGGTTACCAAACTACCTTAATACATTAACTTTAATCGGAATATGCCGTGTTTCTGAACGAAACAGAAAGCCAAACATCTGAGTTCCTCTTTTTCATTGAGGGCTTGGCTCCCGTCTTTGGAGCATAAGCATCAGTCTTGTTTCTTCAGCCAGTCAAGCAATTCATTCACGTTCCCTGTGGCGAGCGCGATGGTAGTGTCTGCAGCCCCATAATAGAGTCGGATTTCACCAGTCTTTGGATCTTGGATGACGCCACAGGGAAAGACTACGTCTCCCACGTCACCTACGCGCTCGTATGGTTCATCAGGGCCGAAAACCCACTCATCACCGCGTCTAATCACCTTCAGCGGGTCGTCGAGATCCAACAGCGCCAACCCTAACCGATAGAGGCAGCCCGCGGCTGTATTGCGCACGCCGTGATAGATGATCAACCAACCTTCGGGAGTCTCAAGCGGTTGCGGCGACAAACCGATCTTATTAGCGTCCCACCAGGCGCCGCGCCTTGCCTCCAAAACGACGGTGTGGTCCCCCCAGTGTTTGAGATCAGGCGAAAATGAAATCCAGATGTTCGCTCTATTCACAGGGAATTCGTAGGCAATTGGCCGATGGACCAGGGCCCAGCGCCCGCCAAACCGGCGCGGAAACAACGCGGCGTCCTTATCGTCGGGCGGCATTACAGCGCCTTTTCTCTCGAAGGAGCGAAAGTCCTTTGTAAGAGCCAGCGATACGAGCGGACCACTAGATGAAAACGAGGCGTAGACGATGGCGTACTTCTCCAATTCTGGAACCCAAGTGATGCGTGGATCCTCGACTCCCCAAACTTCCTCCGGATAGTTCCGTGGATCGGGCATGAACGTGGGTTCGGAATCGATTATCCAATTAGTTACCCCGTCTTCACTGCGCGCAGCAGTCAGGTGTGAGATGCCCCGCCGATCCTCGACGCGAACAAGCAGGAGCGTTCGACCGTCATGGAGAAATGTTGCACCCGCATTGAACACACTGTTCGCCCGGTAAGGCCAATCATTACCTGTTAGGATCGGGTTCTTGTCGTAGCGGTGAAAGAGTTCGGCAAAGTTACTGTTTGGCGCCATAGCAACTAGAGTCTCCTCGAATGGTAGATGCGGATTACTTGACTTGCACACCCGTGGCTGCGACGGCAGACAAGGCAATCAAAGGAGGCTCTGTTTCCAGCCCCTTCTCAGATTGGCGCGACACCGAAAGCAATCCCAACAAACAGCAGATAACAGACTCCGCGCCTTGATTCAGGCTGGGGCCACGCGGATCCAAGCCGTCGGCGCAACCTCCCGTTGCCAGGTCGTAGAGCGGGGCGCCCAGCCGGTTGCGGCCCAGCAGCCACTCGACCGCTGCTGTCGCCAACTCCAAATAATGCGAATCCTCTGCGACTTCGGCGGCTGTCATCAGCGCTTCGGCAGTATAGCCAGCTTCGATCGGCTGCTGGCCGAAGACCGCGCGCGTACTTCTGCGCCGCTGCCAGCCGCGATTTCCCGGAAAGTCAAACTGACCATCCTGAAAAGTCTGCGACAACAGAAATTCCAGCGACTCCAAACCTATGTTCTTGAAGCGCCCTTCACCTGTGACTTCCGCTGCTAGCAACATCGCCTGGGGCAACTTGGCGTTTGCGTACGTCAGATCATCTCCAAACCACTTCCACTTCTCAGCGCCCGAGCGCTCATAAAGATTCGCTAACCGAGTGGCGAAGGCTTCCAGCTTCCGGCGCACTCGAGCCGCACCGTCGTAGTGTTGCAGGAAAGCGTGAAGACCGCAGATCGCGTACGCCAGTGCACGCGGGTGATTCAGCTTGAGCTTAGGCAACGCCTTTTCAAACATCTGGCGCGCAAGAGCACGTGACCCTTCTGTATGCCCGTGGACGACGGCTGTACCGAGACCCCACAATGCGCGGCCCTGCGTATCTTCGCTCCCAACTTCGTCAGTAAACCGCCGTTCGTAGTTCATGAAGTTATGAAAACGACCGTCCGGCAGTTGCGCGAGTTGCAGAAAGCTCAGGTATTTCGTGACCAACGGCAAAACGGATTCGTCGGAGAATTGATGGTAGTACAGCAACACGACGACGAGCGCCCGTGCAACATCGTCGGTAGAGTAACCGCTGCGGCGATCGGGGATACCATAGATCGCATGCTGAATTATACCGGTGTCGTCCGTCAAGCGAATGAGGTGATCCAGCTTGATCTCAGGCAAGCTCGCCGCGGCGCTGAACGGCGTCTGCCGTACCACGGCGCTACTACCGGACTCTACGGCAACATGGTCGAAGACGTCCAGATAGCGGCGGGCCACCTCGCGCCAGGTCATAGCGCGTCCATACTCGTAAGCGCGTTTGCGCATCTGATGCCGCTCGGCATCGCCTTCGATCAATTCGAGTATTGTTTTCGTTAAGCCCTTGATGTCGCCAAAGTTCACCAGTCGTCCGCGCCCCTCTGAGAGCAGCTCCTCGGCATAGAGGTAAGGTGTCGAGACTACGGCCTTGCCCATCCCCACCGCATAAGCGAGCGTGCCACTGACCATCTGCTCCTTTGAGTGATAAGGAGTGACATAGATGTCACAGGCGCCGATAAACTCGCACAGTTCCTCGAAGCTGACATAGCGATCGTGAAAGATGACGTGCTCTTCAAGGCCCAACTCCCGCACCCGTCTCTGCAGGAAGTGGCGATATTCCTCACCCTGTCTTCGCTTCACTTCCGGATGCGTTGCGCCCAGCACGATGTAGACGACCTCGGGATGCGCCCGCGCGAGGTCCGGTAGAGCTTCAAGCATCAATTCGATGCCCTTGTTCCGGTTGAGAAGACCAGACGTCAGCACCGTGAGCCGCCCTTCAACGCCAAACTTGTCTTTGTAGTAGTTGGGATCGATGAACGACACGTCCGGGACCCCATGATGAATCAGGCTGATCTTATTCTCGGAGACGCCGCACACATCGCGCAGGATCGGTATCGCCCGGCTGTTGAGCACGACGAGATGCTCTGAAGCATCGGCGATCCGAATCAAGGTATCTCGCAGGCCCTGCTGTGGCCTGCTCAACACCGTGTGTAGCGTTGTCACCAGCGGTGCCCGCAGGTTCTTCAGAAGTTCGGTTATGTAGCGGCCATCGGGTCCGCCAAAGATGCCGAACTCGTGTTGCAAGGACACGACGTCAGCGCTTGAGGAATTGATGTATTCGGCAGCCAGCCGATAATCGGCTAATTGATTCTGCCGAATCTCGAATGCGACTTCATCAGGATACCGGTGCTTGTTCTCCGGGTTCGTGATCGCGATGACGTTGGCCTGCGCTCCTTCCTGACTCTCACAGAGTGACTGGCGCAGATCGAAGGTGAAGGTCCCGATGCCACATTCGCGAGGCGGGTATGTGCCGATTAAGCAGATCTTTAATCGCTGTTCAGCTGGACCAGGTTCTTTCTTCCGAGATGGCATTACTACTCCTCCGGTTTCGCTAATACGCAACGGCAATACAGCCACTCCCGCTCCCGGTTCTGTATTGAATGGCGGCCTCGCTGCGAAGTTAACTGCCTCTCTTCCCAGTCAACCACAAAACATCACAACTGATAAATCCTCGCTTCCCAACCTTTCAAATTCACGACCGGGACATTCTCTTCTTTGCCGTTTAAGTTTGAAAGCGCCAACTGACCTGCTTTCAAGCCTTCTGGCAGCGTGTACGCCAGATCGTTTTTTGAGAGATTCAGCACCACCAGATACTTGTCCGCTCCCAGTGAGCGCGTGTAAGCAAAGACGGTGGGGTTCTGCGGGTCAAGGTCTTTGTAATCTCCGTAGATCAAAGCGGGTGTTCTCTTACGCAACTCGATCATTTTCTTGAAATAATAATAAATGGAGTTCTGGTCCGCCAAAGCTTGCTTGGCGTTGATCTCTTTGTAATTTGGATTCACTGGAAGCCAGGCTTTAGCAGCGGTAGTGAAACCGCCATTGGGCGATTCGTCCCATTGCATAGGCGTGCGAGCGTGGTCACGGCTCGTTTTCCGCAAGTGGGCGATGTAATCAACAATACCGACTTGTTTGGTTAAAACTTCTGCTTTCCACGCATTTTTTACTTGAATATCGTCGAATTCTTCGATTTTCGTGAATGGATAATTGGTCATCCCCAACTCATCGCCTTGATAGACGAAAGGCGTTCCTTTCAATGTCAGCAACATCGTCGCCAACGCTTTCGCCGAAGGCACGCGATACTGCGGCGTGTCGTCGCCGAAGCGAGAAACTACGCGCGTGTTATCGTGGTTGGTTAAAAAAACAGTATTCCAACTGTGGACATCCAGTGCCTTGTCGTAGCGCGTGTAGATGGCCTTAACTTCGGGCCAAGTCCATGGTTTCCATCTCCAACCCTGACGGTCGATGCTAACGACATCGAACTGAAAAATCATGTTCAATTCATTGCGTCTTTCATCCACAAGCAAAGGCGTTTGCTCGAGCGTCACGCCCGCGGCTTCGCCGACGGTCATCACATCATATTTAGACAATACTTCCCGATTCATCTCTTGAACGTAATCGTGGAGCTTCGGACCCGAAGCATAGACCTTGCCGTAATTGCCGTCATAATCCGCCGGGAAGTCAGGGAAGCTCTGGTCCTTCGAGATAAACGGAATCACGTCCATGCGGAAACCGTCCGCTCCTTTGTCGAGCCAGAATTTCATGAGGTCGTAAACCTCATGGCGCACTTTCGGATTGTCCCAATTCAAGTCAGGTTGTTTTTCAGCAAAAAGATGGAGATAGTATTCGCCTGTGGCAGGGTCTTTCTTCCAGGCCGGACCGGAAAAGAATGAGGTCCAGTTATTCGGCTCTTTGTCGTCTTTGGCGGGTCGCCAAATGTAGTAGTCGCGGTACTGATTATCTTTGGATTTACGACTCTCGGCGAACCACGCATGTTCGTCACTCGAATGGTTTACGACAAGGTCGAGGATCATCTTCATATTGCGCTGCTTGACGCCCTTTAGCAGCTCATCAAAATCAGCCATGGTGCCGAACTCGGTCATTATTTTTCGGTAGTCACGAATGTCGTAACCGTTATCCGCATTCGGGGAGTCGTACATCGGGCTAAGCCAAATAACGTCTACGCCTAATCCCTTGATGTAATCGAGTTGAGAAGTAATACCTTTCAAGTCTCCTATACCGTCGCCGTTCGAGTCTTTAAATGAGCGCGGATAGATTTGATAGACGACGGCTTCTTTCCACCATTTTTTGGTGTGGCCGTTGGCGGTAGCAAAATTGTCAGCACTCGGTTTTAGCAATTCGGTGGTCGTTGTCTTATTCCCCGTTTGACACGCCGCCAAAATCAGTGGAACGGCAATTATCACGATTACCAAATATAAGGTTTTCATCGAAGGGTTCCTTTGCTTCCTTGGCTGTACTTTTCAAACAGCTCGTAGATTTTCGCACGGCCTTTGTGTTTCCTGGCTTGAAGCCTTTCTGCGAAACAAACCGTCAACTTCCGGTTTTCTGTATAAGATTGTTGGTTGTTTTCTATCTAAGCGTGAAGGTTTTGTTTGGCGGCATGGCCGCGCTGAGTAGTCTCGTAACTACGCCTTTATCTCTTTTTCCGCCGAAGAGGGATAGTCAACTCTCGCCGGACGTAAGTGTCTGCTGGTCCATCGAAGGCAACTAGTAAATGCGTTGCGGAAATTGCGAGCGTTTCCACTGTGGCGCCGCTGACCTCGCCGAGCTGATGCGGAGTACGCACGCGCAAGGTATAGGATCGCCCGCCGATTCCTTCAAGGACCAAATGCAAAGCGTCCTGATCGGCGCGCGAGCGAAGAATCCGCAGCCCTTTGCTTTGTGCGCCCGGCTCGGGTATCTCCTGATCAGCGAAAACGTCTGTCCCTTCGTCGTAACTATACACGACCTCGATGGTCCGTTGGGTGGAATCGAGCGTAACTTCAGCGCGTTGCACATCGCCGATGATGTTGGTCGCGAATTTGATGGATCGCCCCCGAGCCTTCACGGCGCGGATGCGTGCGTCAAGGGGAAAAGCTGGTGCAACGGTGATTCTGGTGGTGCTCTCGTTGGCATTCCCGCCGGTGGATGTTGCTCTGCCTCGTCTTGTGATCGTGACCGTCAAGCGACTTGTCTCGCGCGCGAGCTTGAGATCAAAGCGCGCGTCGCCTGCTGCGACGTTCCGCGCTTCAACTTGGTTCCAGTTCGCAGGCAACTGAGGCGCAAAGCGCAACTCTTTGCCTCCGGCGCCCACTTCTATCCCCAGCAGTCCGCGCATCGCGGGCGTGATGACCATCGCCTCCGACCAGATTTGGTGATGAGATGAGCGGCCAAAAGGCGCGTTGAAGTCCCCGGACAATAACTCCGTCACGTATCCAAGTGCGCTCGTGTAAGTGAGCAAGGCGTTTGCCATTAATGCTTGATAGCCGACGTGCGGGCGACCATAACGGTAAGCGCCCATGCTGGCCCAGCCCGTGAAGAGCGGCCACACAGAGCCATAATGATACGACAGCGGATCGTAAAGTTTGCTTTTATTCGAGATGATGCGTGCGCCCCAGTCAGTGGCCATCTGACCGCTGCCCAGATGATCTAGCTGTGATTGGGCACGCTCCGCCGTCATCGTCTCAAACCAGAGCGGGACAGCCGGAAGCACAGTATCCTCGTCGTAGATGCGCTTGCTGCTCAGTTCATTTAAACGCGCCTGCCGCACGGTGAGGTTTGGGCCGGGTTCAGCCTCCGGCGGCTTTTCACTTGGTAGCTTGGTGGCGAACGCGTAAAAGCCGCGATCGGCGAGCCAATAGGTTTGCTCCATCGCGACGCGTGTTCGCTCGTCATTAGCGCTCGCCTTCGCGGCTAGCTCACTATCCCCGACTACAGCGGCCATCTCAGCAAGACTGCGCGATGCTTCGATCCAGAGACCTTGCATGTAGATCTCTTCGTGTGGGGGATAAAGCGCGCCGCCCTCTACCCAGCCGTGACCAAACTTCGTTTTCGTTGAATTCTCGATCAGTTGATTGCCATCCGTGTCGGTTGCGGCAGAGAAGCGATAAGCCTTGACGATTGAATCCCAATTCGTGATGAGGAAATCTCTGTCGCCGCTTGCTCGCCAGTAATCGCCCTGGGCAATCACGTAGAGCGGTGTTCCATCGGCGCTGTTCCAGGGAAATTCATAATCGGTGAACCAGGGAATCAGTGACGCGCTCTGTGAGATCTCGTGCGGGATCTTGCCATCTGCCCTCTGAAACTTCCTCAAGAACTCAAGCGCGGTTCTGGTAGATCCAAAATCACCGTAAGAGTTAATGGCCAGCGTGGTCCACAGAGCATCGCGTCCGAAGAACCAGGCGAAACCGGGACGCTCGCTGTCGCCTGAAGTGCGAAAGCCCGCGAGCAAACCTGTGCCGAGGTAGGGATTGGTCGCGATTCCCTTATCCAGGCCAACCTTGGCCCAACTAAACGCTTTGTTGAGACGCTCATCCGGTGTCTTTACCCTCACCGTTTCGTTTTCCAAGCGCTCGTAATAAGCGACATTCTTTTCGTAAAGAGCTGGCACCGAGTGGAGCAGGCGATCATAGATGGCCTTCGCCTTCTCACGTCCTTCGACGCCGCCGGCGATGACGATCGGAATAAAGCTTGTCCTCAAATCTTCGGGAGAGGGTGCGATGACGAAATGTGCCGGCACATCTCTCGGCTCTTCCTGGTACGGCATGACCGAAACGTCATGCCCGGCCGGCGAGCCGATCATACCGACAAAGCGTTTCGATTCTTCGGTGATGTAATAAAGATGTTCCTTCTTGTCCCATTCGAGATTGCCTGTCATTAAACCGGCGGGCCAGGCCAGTTTCAGCTTGGGCCGAAACGAGACCGTCACACTCATGGGCAGCGTACTCTTGATGTCAAGCAGCATGATGATGCCGGGTTCATCCACCGGGGCGAAAATGGTTTGCTGCACGGTGAAGGCCGCGTGCGAGTAGGTGAAGGTCGTGGCTTCGGGACGCGCATTGATCAGAACTGTGAGATCCGCGGCGCGGAATTCCAGCGGATAGCCTTCGATGCGAAACGAGAGCTGGAAGTCATCCAGCAGTTTCATTGGGTAGACCCAGGACTCAAGCGCGCGATGCTCGTAACCCAAAACCGCGGACTTGTGACCAACCACGTCAAAGAAAGCTCCCGCATGGGTACCTCGCTCCAACTCCAGGCCGCTTTTCCTCAAGGTGAACTTGGGCGTAAATACAGTCTTTGCCTGAGCATGCGCAGGCGGCGCGAACTGGCTTTGCAGAAAGAGAATCAGGCAAATAGTAAATCCTTGGTAAATCCATCTCTTCACGATGTCCCCCTAAACTCCGAAAAACTAGCCATGCAACCTGTCGTTTTAACATGCGCTTTACCCGATAGAAATTTCACATTCTTTCAGTGACAAAGCTATGTCTTTTCCGCGACTTCATCGAGTCACGAATGCCGCTTTCTCCAGTACAGTAGCTAGCTTTAACTTTGCAAACAACTAAGTTAACATAGTAATTAATTTCAGGATGAGTGTTCTACACTTAACTCTGAACGGCACGATCAAAGTGTAAGGAAATTTGGTGGGCTAAACCCTTCCGACCAGGTTGCGGCGAGAGCAGTCGCAAGACGCAAGACGCTTCTGCGGCGAGTTTTTTGGGAATCAGGAGTGTTCACATCATGGCAAAGTTGCTCCTCGTGTGTTTCGCGGCTTCGGCGGCGATTATCGCTTCGACTGCGGCAGCCAGCTACAGTAAGAATGAGGAAAGCAGTTACATCGAAGAGATCTCTAAAACTTACGACTTTAAGTTTGGGCCCAACCCTTTTGCCCCCAGCAATGCAACTTCCGGTACCGGAACCTTTATTCCAGGTGAGAAGTTCATCCCTTCAGCTCGTTGTGGCACCTGCCACACAGACGCTCACGCCCAGTGGCGGCAATCGGCGCACGGCAATGCCTTTCGCGAACCCTTTTATCAAAAGAACGTTAAGGATCTGATTTCACAAAAGGGAATCGAGTTTACGCGACACTGTGAATCCTGCCATAACCCGGCGGCACTCTTCTCGGGTGCGTTAACAAAAAATTCGAAAGTCAAACGTCCGTTTGACGAGGAGGGGGTTTCCTGTATCTCCTGTCACACGATTCAATCCGCGACGGGCAAAGGGATTGGCGGATACGTGATGGGTGAACCTGCGTTGCTGGTAAAGGAAGCCGGCACACGTTTGTTATTCGAGGTCAAGGATCAGGACATTCTTGATGACATTCCCTCGCATCGGCGCGCGATGATGCGGCCATTGTTAAAAACGGCTGAGTTCTGTGGCTCGTGTCACAAATCTCAGGTACCCCGCGAGCTTAACGACTACAAGTTTCTGCGCGCCTTTGCCGTGGCTGACGAATATCAGATGTCGTCGTTTTCAAAAGAGTCGCCACATCCTTACTACAGCCGCGATAAAGAGACATGCAACACGTGTCACATGAAGCGGGAGCCAGCGCCGTTGTTTGATGTCTCGGCGAAAGACGGAAAACTGGCGACGCATCGTTGGGCGGCGGCAAATACCGCAATACCGTTCTTTTATAAATGGCCGGAGCAGCTTGACGCGGTCACGAAGTTTCTCGAGAACGATGCGCTGGGCATAGACATTTTTTCTCTGAAGCTAAAGTCGTCGGGCGTCAGTGCGGAAGAGTTCGTCGCGCCTCTAAATCGCAGCAGTTTTACCGTCAAGGCAGCTGATCGAATTACGGCGGAAGTGGTGGTAACGAACAAGAATATCGGTCATTCGTTCCCGCCGGAGTTGCGGGATTTTTATGAGGCTTACGTTGAATTTGTGGTGACGGATGACACGGGCAAAACCCTCTACCAGTCCGGGTTTATTAAGCCGAACGGCCACCTGGATGAGTCGGCGCACAACTATAAGACTTACCTGGTAAAGGCCGACGGATCGTTTAACGACAAGCATCACATCTGGCGGACGCGCGGCGTCGCGCAAAACAATCAGATTCAATCAGGCCGTTCAGATCTGGTTCGCTACCAATTCCGCGTGCCGGCGAACGCGATGGGCATACTACATCTAAAAACACGACTTCAGTATCGCCGCTTCACTCGTGTCTTTAGTGATTATGCCTTGGGTAAATCGCTGGATTATCCAGTTGTAACTATGGCCAGTGCGCAATACGTGATGCGCGTCGGCGAAAACGGTCCGGTGCCGGCCGGCGAAATTCCCAAGAATGCCATGCCCGACTGGAGACGCTGGAACAACTATGGGATCGCGCTCATCGATCAAAAGCAATATCCGCTGGCAATCGATGCTTTCATTCGCGCCGCAGCTCTGGACGAGAAATATCGGCCGATGGCCCACCTAAACCAGGCGATTGGCCTGATAGAACTCGACCAGTACAATCAGGCAGCACGACTACTCGATGGAGTTGTAAAGGCCTATCCGGACAACATGCGGGCGCTTTTCCAACAGGCTCGCGTATTTATCAGGCGCGGACAGCTGGATGAAGCGGAGGCAAATATTCGTCGCGTGCTCGCGGCGTATCCACGTGACCGCACGTCTCTTCATCAGCTCGGAGAACTGTGTAAGATCAAGCACGATTTTTCGGGGGCGCGTGAGTGCTACGAGAAGATTCTTGCCATTGACCCTGAGGATCTGGGCGCTCATTACAACTTGATGCTTGTATTTCGCAAGTTGGGAATGAAAGAAGAAGCCAAGCGCGAGAGCGGGATTTTTGCCGACCTTAAGGACGATCCCGGCGCTCTGCCACTCGCCAACATGTTCCTTAGAAAGCATCCCGAGATGAGCAATGAAAGTGTCTTCTGGCACATTCACAATCTATCCCCCGCACCAGGATTATAGAAAAAGGAACTAATACCCTCGCAGTATGAAGTTTACCCGGCAGGGCGTTGCTGTTTGCAGCGCGGTCGCATTGCTGTTTGCCTTTCTATTAGTCGTTGCGGAAACTGCCCGCGCAACTTTCCAGCGGAAAAAGGGCGGCAACTTCGCTCTACGTAGCCGGAAGGTGGGTGAGCTCTATAACCGGAACTGCGCCCGCTGCCATGGCGCCGCGGGGCGGGGCGACACCCCGATAGGGAAAATCTTCAAAGCCCCTGATTTTACGGACCCTGAGTGGTGGGCCAAAAAGAAAGCGACGATTGCAGTTCTGTCTGCCGCCGTGGTGCGCGGAAAAGGCAACATGCCGGCGTTCGGGAAAAAGCTGAAACGCTCTGAGATTAATTTGCTCGTATCCCGGGTGCGAAGCTTCAGAAAATAACGCCCGACCTCGAGTCATTTCGGGGACTCTCTAATTGCCAGGGAAGAAGTCGACGTCTCAACGCGAATGCTTGTTAGGTCCGACCTTTTAGTGAACAAGGCGTTCAGCTTCCTGGTGTGCGTTCTCGCCTCGGTTGTTGCGGTTGGGGCTGCGCCTCAAGGCTCGCCTTCAGTCGTAAAAGTAGAACCGCCTTCGTGGTGGGCGAGGCACACTATCGACCCAGTCCGGCTCCTGGTCCGTGGGAGGAATCTGCAAGGCGCTCGAGTTCGCGCGACCAGAGCAGGGACCACAGTCTCCAACGTCGTCGTTAACAAGCCCGGCAGTTACGTCTTCCTGGATATCAATATCCACCCTTCAGCGCGGCCGGGATCATATCCGTTAGTCGTGGAAACGGGGCAGGGTGTAGCAACAATTCCTTTTACGATCGAATTGCCCCTGGGCTGGCAAAGGAATTTCCAGGGCATCACAACTAACGATGTGGTCTATTTGGTCATGCCCGACCGATTCGCCGACGGTGATCAGTCAAACAATGCTCCCCCCGATGCCCCTGCCCTGGCCAACGACCGAAAGAATCCCCGCGCCTATCACGGTGGCGATCTCCGCGGCATTATCAACCACCTTCAATACTTCAAAGAACTGGGCGTCACAGCGCTATGGGTGACTCCCTGGTATGACAATTGGAATGGAGTAAACGCCTGCGATAAACCGTGGTGTCCAAACACCTACTACCATGGCTATCACGCAATCGACTACTACGCTGTCGAAGATCGCTTCGGCGACATGGCCACGCTTCGGGAGTTAGTAAACAAAGCGCATCGGCTCGGACTGAAAGTCATTCAGGACCAGGTGGCGAATCATGTCGGCTCTCAACATCCCTGGATTAAGAACCCACCACTCGCCGACTGGTTTCACGGCACTCTCGACCGCCACTCGCTGAACAAGTTTCAGAACAGCACCCTGCTTTCCCCTCACGCGAATCAGCAAGAGGTTCGCAACACGCTTGACGGTTGGTTCAACGACGATTTGCCGGATATGAATCAGGAGCAGCCTGATGTAGCTCGCTATGAAATACAAAACGCGCTCTGGTGGGTGGGGATTACGGGAGTTGATGGGATTCGGCAGGATACAATTCAGTACATGCCGCGTGCGTTCATTCGCCAACTTTCTGACTCCTTGCACCGGCAGTATCCGAAGATGTGGATGGTGGGAGAGGTGTTTGAGCGTGATGCGGCGCAAACTGCCTTCTTCATTGGCGGACATGTAGGTTGGGACGGCCTCGATACGAAGCTCGACTCGGTGTTTGATTTCGCTCTTTGGAACGCTTCCCTGCTCGCGTTCACAAACAAACTATCCATGCGCGCCCTGCGCGACCAACTGAAGTACGATTCGCTTTACCCTGACGCGTCGAAAGTGACGACTCTTCAAAACAATCACGATACGCCTCGCTTTCTCTCGCTCGAAGGAGCCAGCCTCGAGGGCGCGATGTTGCACGCGGCGTTTACGATTAGCGTTCGAGGTATTCCCCAACTCTACTACGGCGAAGAACTTGCGATGGAAGGCAAGGAAGATCCGGATAACCGGCGCGATTTTCCCGGTGGGTTTCCGGATGATACGCGCAGTGCGTTTACCGCGCAGGGGCGCACGGCGACAGAGCGGCGAATGTTCGAATGGACGCGGGCGTGGTTACGTCTGAGAGCAGAGCATTCATCCCTGCGACAAGGACGTTTGATCGACCTTTTTTATGATAACGATGTTTACGTATTCGCGCGGCAGCACGTAAACGAAACCGTGATTATTGCGATGAATCGCGGAGCACAGGAAAAGAAGATCGCCGTGCCGGCAGCGGCAATTGGCTTAAGGGGCAATTCGCAAGCGGTGGGAACAATTGGAAGCAACGAAACAGCGACTTTTGCCAATGAAACCGCGACTTTGACTCTGCCACCCAGGACGGCAAGTGCATACGTTGTACGGTGAGACTGATTTCATGGAAGGCCGGGTTTTTACCCCGTTAGGGGTGAGATGTCTATAGCGACGGAACCCCCGACACCCTCCGGCTCAGTTCGTGAGGAGTTGCGTTCGAATCTCACTCCTACGGAGTGAAAACCCTGGCAATCGATAACAAATTGGCGAACGCTCTTAGCATAAACACCTAAACTAGATGAACTTTCCCAGATCGAGCGGCATCCTGCTTCACCCGACCTCGTTGCCCGGGCCGTTTGGCATTGGTGACCTTGGACCGCCGGCCTATGCCTTTGCTGATTTTCTGGTCGCCAGTGGACAAAGCCTGTGGCAAGTGCTTCCGCTCGGACCCACGGGTTATGGAGATTCGCCTTACGCTTGCTACTCAGCTTTTGCCGGCAACACTCTCCTGATAAGTCCAGAAAAACTGGTCGAAGACAAGCTCCTGGTTCAAGAGGATTTGACGGGAACAGCAACCGGCCCCCAGGAATGCGTTGATTTCGAAGCCGTTCATGAGTTCAAGGATTCAATCCTGTGCAAGGCGTTTGCACGTTTTACCCAAAACGCTGATTCAAGGCTTCGCACCGCGTTTGAAGAATTTCGCCGGCGCAACCTCTCATGGCTCGACGACTATGCGTTGTTTCGAGCTCTCAAAGATGCACATGGTGGCGTGGCCTGGAATGAATGGGACGCCTCATATGTTCGCCGCGAACCGGCAGCACTCGCGAGCGCCGCCGAGAAGCTCAGCGATCAGATTGAAGCACAGAAGTTCTACCAGTTTCTTTTCTTCAGACAGTGGTTTGCGCTTAAGGCATACTGCAACGAACGTGGAATTAAGTTTGTGGGCGACATTCCCATTTTCGTGGCCCAGGACTCGGCGGATGTCTGGACCAACTCAGACCAGTTCAAGTTAAACAAGAACGGGACTCCGATTGTGGTTGCCGGCGTTCCTCCTGACTACTTCAGCGCCACGGGACAGCTTTGGGGCAATCCCTTGTACAACTGGGACCACATGCTCGCTGACGGATTCAAGTGGTGGATCAGGCGAGTAGAGTCGACCTTGAAGGTTGTCGACATCGTGCGGGTGGATCACTTTCGTGGGTTTGCCGCTTGTTGGGAGATTCCGGGCGGCGACAAGACGGCGGAGCGTGGGCGCTGGGTGAAAGCGCCCGGGAAAGAACTATTCGCAGCAATTCGCGCGGCGCTGGGCGAGCTGCCGATTATCGCTGAAGACCTGGGCGTGATAACCCCGGACGTCGTTGCCCTGCGGGACGGATTTGGTTTTCCGGGAATGCGCATTCTGCAGTTTGCTTTTGGCGGCGACACTAAGAATATCGATCTGCCGCATAACTACGAACGCAATGTTGTGGCCTACACCGGCACTCACGACAACGATACGACGGTTGGTTGGTTTAGCAGTGTGCCTGGGGAAGGCTCCACCAGAACGGCTGAGCAAATCGAGCGGGAGCGAACTTTTTGCCTTAACTATTTGAATACCACGGGCGAGGAGATCCATTGGGACTTCATTCGCGGAGTGATGGCGTCGGTGGCGAATACGGCTGTGGTTCCCTTGCAGGATCTGCTGGGACGAGGAACAGAAGCGCGAATGAATCTTCCCAATAGCACTGAAGGTAATTGGTCCTGGCGGTTTAACCCTGAAGCACTGACGGCTGATATCCCCGCGCGCCTTAAGGGATTGACAGAGCTTTACGGACGGGTAATAGGCACCGCGAGCTAAGAAAAACAACGATCCACGAAAACACACGAAGAAACAAGAATTTGCATCCTGGTTCGCGAGTCGAATATAAGAGATGCGCGAGTACAACCCGTGGGCCGCGGGCTTAGCGTTGGAGGTCTCCCAAAAGTAAACGAACGCGGCAGTAATCTTTTTGTCGATCAGGCAATCGCGCCAAACGCGCAGCCTGGAAAACGCAGTCTGAGGATGTGGGCGGCCACCTTCCCGACCTGCCAATTTAACGGGGATTGTGCTCCGTTGGCGCGTCAAATCGCGATTCTGCTGCGAGGACTAAGATGCAAAAGCCACGTTTGAGCTTCTGGCAGATCTGGAACATGAGTTTCGGGTTTATGGGCATCCAGTTTGGCTGGGGCTTGCAACTCGCCAACATGAGCGGGATTTACACCTACCTGGGCGCAAGTCCGGACGACGTGCCGCTGCTTTGGCTGGCGGGTCCAATGACGGGACTGCTGGTTCAGCCCGTCGTGGGATCGATGAGCGACCGGACGTGGAACAGGCTGGGTCGTCGTCGCCCTTACTTTCTGGTGGGCGCAATCCTCGCCAGCACGGCGCTCTTTTTCATGCCCGATTCCTCGGCGTTGTGGATGGCTGCTGGGTTGCTATGGATTCTCGATGCCAGCATCAACGTCAGCATGGAGCCATTTCGCGCGTTCGTTGCCGACAAGTTGAACGTTGACCAGCGCACCGCCGGGTTTGTGATGCAGAGCTTCTTCATTGGCGTTGGAGCGTCGCTTGCGAACGCGCTGCCATACATTTTTCGGCAGTATGGCGTTACTGGTAGCACCCCCAGCGGCATTCCTCACACGGTCCAATACTCTTTCAAGATTGGCGCCGTTGTTTTTCTCCTAGCGGTGCTCTGGACTGTGTTCACTACCAAAGAATTCCCGCCGGAAAACATGGCAGAGTTTGAGCGTACGCGCCGGAAAACCTATGGCAGCGCTACCGGTCTGGCGAAGGTATTCAAAGTCATCGGTGAATTGGTCCGGGAGATTTCCAATGCCTTCACAAACATGCCGAAGACAATGAAACAACTGGCTCCGGTCCAGATTTTTACCTGGCTGGGTCTCTTCTGCATGTGGATGTTCTTCGGGCTGACCACGTCGTACCACATTTTTGACGCCTTCGGGAGCGATGATCCGCGCTTCGCGCTGGGACAAGAATGGGGAGGGAATGCTTTCGCCGTCTATTCCATTGTCACCTTTGCTATCGCCTTCCTGCTACCGAAACTCGCCGCCGCTACCAGCCGCAAAACCGTTCACATGATTGCCCTAGTTTTCGGGGGCCTGGGCCTTCTCTCCGTATACTTCATTCATGACCAGTGGGTGCTGCTTTTGACAATGGTGGGCGTCGGCATCGCCTGGGCCTCTATCCTGTCGATGCCTTACGCCATCTTGTCAGGCGCGCTGCCGGCCGCGCGCATGGGTGTGTATATGGGTATCTTCAACTTCTTCATCGTTATTCCCGAAATCATTGCCTCGCTATTCTTTGGGCGGATCATCCGTGGGATCTTCGGTGAAAACAATCCTACAGCGCCTCTGTACGTGGTGATGGCAGGCGGCGCGTTTATGATGATCGC
>JACDCK010000391.1 GCA_013817595.1 Pyrinomonadaceae bacterium
GCTTGCGCTCGACAAAGGAGCCGGGCAGCATTTCGCGGAGAGAACCGAGGCTGCGGATGAGTTTGCCGCGCCGCTCCAGGTCAGGTTCGCGAGGCGATTTCATATGACACTAATAATAGTGTCAGAGACAGATCGAGTCAAGCCCCCTCGAAGATTTGCAAGAATGGCATCAACTGGATTCGGAATGGAAAAGCCTGCAAATAAACGAACTGGAAACCATGCCTGGCCTACCTTACGGAATCACTGCCTGCTGATCGTTGATCTCGCCCAGGTACAACACCGTCCGTTGCGCTGTCTTGCCTGAAAACAAGCGGCGATTTTCAACGACGCTAAAGTACCGATGATCCTTGCCGTCTTTCTTCCGGTTTGTGCTTCGCAAAAACATTGAAGCAGCAGAATGACACATCTCGGCTTAAAGCAGAAGTAGGTAGGTCTTCACCGCAGCCGATTTCAAGAACTCGCGTTGCACGGACATCACTTATCCCAGCTTGCTCGTTGCTATTGGCTCTGATCTGCGAAAGTCAGGTTAGCGGCAATACTGTTCACTTAAGGACCTGAATGCATTTGGAGAAGTCGATTCTGGTTGTCGGCTGTGGTGCTCGGGAACGCAGCGGATAGTTGCTCATCTTCCGCTTTACGCCGCGCGGGTTGATTCGATTGCGGCTGGAACTGACACGTTCTTGCAGAATCTCATCGAGAATCGTTTCATGCAGGGCTTTCCTCTGCTGAGGGGGGAATAGCGGCAAAGCGGGCCATGCGACGTTGGACAACGCGCACCGAGTGCAGAAACGACAGGCGGTCCGGATCTTCGTTGGCTTTCAATGCCGCCTCGTGCATCAGGCCGCGAATGGCAAAGTGCGCCATCAGCAAGCCGTAGAATTCCTGTTTGACGAGTTCCGGCGTCTTGCTCGGCAGCACGATCTGGGCTCCGCGCAAGTGGGTCTTCAACTCGTCCAGCGCAGTCTGTCGGGTAAGGGACTGGCGCGGTCCTGAGAGTCCTCGTCCGTCTCCAGCCCCTCCCCATAAGAACTGCTCGTGAAGTTTTCCCTCAAGCAGCTCACCCAGTAAGATTCATCCAAAGGGTTATGCGTCCTGTCGGGTGACGGCCACTTTCACTTCGCCTCTCCGGCTCCGGGCAGTGGCTGGATTTTCCAGTCCCAATACAGCCCCAAGACATCGTAGAGGTATTCGTTACTCCATCGCCGCCAACCGACACTCGACTTTCGCCGCCGTTTCCGCCGCGTCAACAGGGTGCGGACCTTCATCTCTACGTAGTCGCGAACCTCGCTAAAGGCACGACTCGAATTGCCGACCCTGAAGTAATTGACCCACCCGGCCAGCGCGGCATTGATCCGCTTCACCACCTCAGCGGCCGGGGTTGCTCCCCCGCCTGCGATGATGTCCCGAACCTTCGCCTTGACGGCCTTGCGAGCCTTCTTCTTCGGAGTCATCAAAATGAAATGCCCGTCTCCGCTCTGCTTGCGTACACGACGCAGGTCAAAACCCAGAAACCCGAAGGCTTCCCCTTTCAGCGTATTCACCACCCTGGTTTTCTCCAGGTTCAACTCGACACCCAACGGCGCGATCTGTTCCTGGAGTCGTTGCAGAGCGCGTTCCGCCCAGCCCCGTTTGGTATGGTGCCCGCTGACAGTGATGACAATATCATCGGCGAACCGATGGTAATTGACCGCCTCGTAGTTCCCTTCCGCCGTTTTGCGGCGGACCCCGTCGAAGAACCAGTCGACCTCGTTCAGATAGATATTCGCCGCCAGCGGGCTGAACGGTCCCCCTTGCGGGACACCCACCTTTCCGCCAACCTTGATGATCTGCTTCACGAGGTGCATGACCTGTGGGTCCTGGATCCGCTTCGCGATCTTGTCCAACAGCACCGAATGCCGGATCGTATCGAAATAGCGCGACAGATCAACATCGATGACGATGGACATGCGCCGCATCACACTGCGCCTGACTTCCGCCAGGGCGCGATGTGGGGACCGCTTCGGTCGAAATCCATAAGAGTTCGGGCAAAAGTCCGCCTCGAATACTGCATCGAGGATCAGCTTCAGCGCGCCCTGCACCACGCGGTCGCGGATACAAGGAATTTGAAGTGTTCGAACTTTTCCGTCGCCCTTCGGGATCTCCACCTTGCGGTTCGGCATGGGTTTGTACCTGCCTGTGACAAGGTCTTCCCGCACCGCCGCCAGAAACGCAGCCAGCCCCGCGGACTCGATGTC
>JACDCK010000392.1 GCA_013817595.1 Pyrinomonadaceae bacterium
CTCATAAGATTGACCGGTATGTTTAGCAATGATCTGGGAGGTCAGTTCGCGCATTCTGAGGATCTCTTCGGCTTGAATTCTAATATCCGTGGCCTGACCTTGAGAACCACCAGTTGGCTGGTGAATGAGAATGCGGGAGTTGGGAAGAGCAAAACGTTTGCCTTTTGCGCCCGCGGCCAGGAGCAAAGCACCCATAGAAGCGCACTGGCCCACGCAGATCGTGGTGACATCCGGGCGAATAAACTGCATCGTGTCGTAAATTGCCATGCCCGCCGTAATCGAGCCGCCCGGCGAGTTGATGTACACATTGATGTCTTTTTCCGGATCCTCAGCTTCGAGAAAAAGTAGTTGCGCCACAATCAAGTTGGCGATCTGATCATCGATGGGTGTTCCCAGGAAGATAATGTTGTCTTTCAGCAGTCGTGAGTAAATGTCGAAAGCGCGTTCTCCGCGCGACGTTTGCTCGACGACCATTGGGACTAGGGCCATATGAACCTCTCAATAAGAAGTCAGGAGTCGGAACTCTCAAATAGGAAGTCAGGAGTCAGAATTCAGGAGTCAGAAGAAAAGCACGCCGTCTTTTATTCTGAATGCTGACTCCTGATCTCTGGCTCCTGTGTTTCTGGCTCCTGCCTTTCGTCACTCCAGTCTTCGTCGGTTACGTGCGCATTTTCTCTTAGCAGATCAAGCGCCTTACGATTTCGCAACCTGTTCGCGATGCTACGTTCGCCCCCATCCTTTGTCAAGACGCCACGCACTTGCTCTTTTGACTGTCGCGAGGCCTGTGCAATCGCATCGATTTCAGCTTCAATCTCTTTATCGGGGACGTTGATTTGTTCCTCTTCAGCGATGCGCTCGAGGAGCATTGAGCCGCGCACATCTTCTTCCGCCTGGGTCTTCAACTCTTCACGCGCGCCTTCCCAGTTTGACTCCTGACTGCGCGGATCGATGCCTCGTCCGATCATGTCGCGCACAACACTTTCGAGACGGTATTGAGTCTGATGTTCGACCAGGCTCTCAGGCACTTCGAATTGGTGTGCTTCCAAAAGCTGGCGCATTAGTTCACTGCGCAGACGATTGTCGGCTTCCGCCTCGGCGCGTTTTTGCAGGTCCTCGCGAATCTTGGCCCGCAGAGTTTCCACTGAATCGAACTTATCGCCCAGGCTTCTGGCCCATTCATCGTCCAGTTCGGGAAGTTCCTTGACGCGCACCGCGCTTACTTTCGCTCTGTATTCAACCTTCTTTGCCGCCAGCCCTTTTGACGAGAAATCCTTGGGATAATCGACAACAAACGTCTTTTCGTCGTCAGCCTTTGCGCCGGTTAGGTTATCGGTAAATTCCTGTTGCACGCCTGCGCCGCCAAGAGTTACGTCGACATCTTCGACGTTGATGTCTTCATCTTCGGGGTGGTCGATGAACTTTCCCCGGAAACTCACGGTGACCGTATCTCCCGATTCCGCGGGACGGTGTTCAACTGGTTGCAGAGCAGCGGATGCTTCGCGAAGTCCTTCCACCATGCGGTTGATGTCTTCGTCGGTGACCGGCCGTATTCGGCGGGTAGCCTCGAAACCTTTGTATTTTCCCAACTCAACCTTTGGCAGAACTTCGACACCCACGTGAAACGAAATCGCATTCTCGCCGATTCGCTCTAAAGCCTCGTTACTGTCGAGATGGACGTCCGGTTCGCCGATGGCTGCTAGTTCGTGTTTTTCGATTGCATTGTTGACGGCATCCGGTATCAGCTCGCGCAATACGTCGCCTCGAATCTCACTCTTGAAGCGCGTGCGCACCACGGCGCGCGGGGCATGTCCGCGCCGAAAGCCCGGAACACTCGCTTGCTTGGCGTAGCGATCACTAATGCGGTCGAAAGCAGCGCGCACTACTTCCGGCTCAACCTCGATTTTGATCTCCTTGCGGGTCGGAGAAACATCAACCAGTTCTGTCTTCATTAATCGTAAACGCCCGTTTCGAAGAGCTCGAATAATCGAACGGGCGGCCTTCTTTCTTTAGAGATCGTGTTTTGTCAGTTGGCCGTGGTCCGTGGTTGTCATCGGCTAGCTAGATCTTCAGTTATGACAAAAGACTTCTGTATCTAATTACTGACCACTGACTACTGACCACTGACTACTGACCACTGACAAATTGGTGCGAAAGGGGGGACTCGAACCCCCACACCTTTCGGTACCAGATCCTAAGTCTGGCGCGTCTGCCAATTCCGCCACTTTCGCGCA
>JACDCK010000393.1 GCA_013817595.1 Pyrinomonadaceae bacterium
CGCCTACCACGACGCGGACATTCGCCAAGTGGCGCTCTGCTGGCGAGCCAACCATTATGAACTGGCCCTCACGATAGATACCGGACGCGAACCGCTGCCCCTACGCACCGAGGGACAGGGGGCGGGTGTGGACCTGGGCGAAGTCCACATCGCCGCCCTCACGGCAGAGAGTGGCGAGACACTGGTCATCAATGGGCGCGGCTTGCGCTCTGAGAAACGACAGCTCAACAAACGTCTCGGCCATCTCTCGGCCAAACAAGCCACCAAGCAAAAAGGCTCCAAACGCTGGAAGAAGCTCCAGCGCCAGAAGAATAAAGCGCGCGCCCGCTCCCGCCGTCGCCAACGCGACATCTTGCATAAAGCGAGTCGCCAGGCAGTGAGCTTTGCCGAGGAGCATGACATTCGCACCCTGGCGGTGGGCGATGTGCGCGACATCCAGGATGGCGTCAACCTCGGTCGTAAATCCAACCAGAAGATTTCGCAGTGGTCACATGGCAAGTTCGAGCAGTACCTCACCTATAAAGCGCAACAGGTGGGGATTGCCGTCGAATCCATCCCAGAAGACTACTCGACCCGGACCTGTTCCGTCTGTGAGCATGTGGCAAACAGCCCCCCGCGCGGGCGGCTCTATCGCTGCCGCAATCCCAAGTGTCGCGTGCTGCTCCATCGCGACGCCAACGGCGCGGCTAATATCTGCTCGCGCGCCGTCTATGGCTGCTATGGCAAGGTACAGGTCACTCGTATCACGTATCGCCGCCCGATCCAGTATCGGAGGCGTAGCGCCGTGGACACCCGGGTGCCCTCTGGGCGATGTGGCTCGGCGGGGCTAACCCCTGCCGAGAATCCCAGTGGCTTTAGCCCTGGGAGTGTCAATAATGAGGCGTTCCTTGAATTTATTCAGGACAATGGCTATGGTCGGGAAGAGTTTTGGGAAGGAATCCCTCACAACTTGCGTAGCCATTTTCTCTGTAACAAAGCAAGGATGTACGGCCCCTCTACATGGGAGCAGGCTACAACCTGCCCTTCTGGAAAAGATCATCACCCGGTTGCGGGTGTTTGCCACTACGAGGCTCTTGCGTTTTCGCGCTGGCTTCAACAGAAGTATCCCCCTGAAAACTCAAATTGGCGCTGGCGGATCCCAACAGAAGATATGTGGGAATATGTTGCACGCACAGAAGAAAATCGCCCCTATCCTTGGGGGTTTGAATTTAGCAGAGGTCATTGTAATTCCGCTGAAGCGGGCATTGGAACCACAACAGATGTAAGAAGCTTCCCCAAAGGCCAAAGCCGAGATGGATGCCACGATATGGCAGGAAATGTTTGGGAGTTGGTTGAAGAACAAGAAGGTGAATACTGGCCGGGCGTGTTACGGGGTGGCTCCCATAGAAATAATCAGAATGAGATTCGAAACACTCTCCGGCTTTTCCGTGTGACTTACGAGCACCGACCCCCAGATTTTGGCTTCCGCCTTGCCCAGACCCCTGATGTTTTTCGATAAGACATAAATAACAACAATAACCCCCACGCTATGCCACCGTTGGCAAGCCGCCTGGCTTCATGGCACAATGCGCCCCCTGAACTCACCAAAGGAGACAACTCATGGCGAAAAAGCGAACGGGTCATGTCCGGGTCAACTGCCCTCACTGTGGGAAGGATGTCAATGTCCAGCGCGCCCAGGGCTTCCAGCGCGCCATGCCCTGCCCCAACTGTCGTATTCCCATCGCGGTCGATGTCATTGAGGCCGCCGAGGGACAGAGCGAAGAGTAGGGTTTAGCCGCTCAAAATATCAACAAAATTTGCATCTCGCCTGCTGCCTGTGGTACAACCTTGCCGACTCGCAAGCAGATTTGCAAAGAAACGGGGACGACAGCTACCCGCCGCCGCCCCCGTTTTTAAATGAAAAACGAAGATATTAATCTGATGAGTGAATCCACCCTACCTGGTCGCCCCGCCGCGACGGAGACTACCCCCCAATCTTGGCAGCAGACGCTAGGCCGCATTGCCGCTCGTCTCAGCGCCCGCTCGATGGTTCCTGTCTGGTTGATGGTAATCTTCCTGCTGAGTGCCACGCTGCGCTTCACGGGGGTGAACTGGGATGCAGGCACCCATCGCCACCCGGACGAGCGATTCCTCACACAGGTCATCACGGGGGTGCGCTGGCCCAGCAGCTTTGGGGAGTATCTTCACGGCGAGGTTTCGCCGCTGAACCCGCGTAACAACAGCTACAC
>JACDCK010000145.1 GCA_013817595.1 Pyrinomonadaceae bacterium
GCGCTGGGGCAAGTACTTGCCGGGCGCGGTGTTATTCTTATGACAGGTGCTACAAGCGGAATAGTCTACCTGGTCGGTAAGACCGCGCAGGCATCCGGGGTTTTCCACGTAGGCGTCTCGCCGGCTGCCTCTCAGGCCGAGCATGTCGAGCGCTATCAGCTCCCCAGAGACGCTTGTGATCTGATCGTCTACACAGGCTTTGGTTTGAAGGGCAGGAATGTAGTGCTGGTGCGCTCGTGCGAGATTGTAATCTTTATCGCGGGAGCAATGGGATCGCTTAATGAGTTCACCATAGCCCTTGACGAAGGCAAAGTAATCGGGTGTTTGACGGGCACGGGCGGTGTTGCTGACGAAGCTGAATATCTCCTGCAGAAGTTCTCTAAAGAAACCGGCGCGATCGTGATTCAGAACCACCACCCGGAACGGTTGCTTGATGGCTGCCTTACAGCCTTGAGGCCCGGTGATTGTGTGCTGCCGCTCAAGCCCAAGGTAATGTAACCAACCTAAACATGAGCTCAACCGCCACTATCGAGACTCTTTACACCGCAACCGATCTTTCCGCAGCTGAGCTCGACCACGCGGACTGGGACCGGGTCAAGGCAACTCCACTCACACGCTACTGGTCAGGCAATCCCGCTCCTGCCGACCGGCACGCCGAAGCTCGGATCCTCTGGTCTGATGGGTCGCTCTATATTCGTTTTGTTTGCCGCCAGACGGAACCCTTGATCATCAGCTCAAACCCGCAAACTGAAACGAAGACGATGGGATTGTGGGACCGTGATGTCTGCGAAGCCTTCCTCGCGCCCAACCCCGAACAGCCAAATCGCTATTTAGAGTTTGAAGTGGCGCCCACGGGTGAATGGATTGATCTTGCTGTTAACGTGAAACCGGGTCAGCGCGAAACTGAGTGGGACTTCGATTCAGGTATGACTACCACTGCACGCATCGGCAAGGGCCAGATAATTATCGCGATGCGGATCCCCTGGGGCGAACGTATACATAAGCCTCAACGAGGCGAGCGGTGGCGAGTTAATTTGTTTCGTTGTGTCGGCGGCAGCAAGGATCGTGGTTATCTTGCGTGGCAACCAACGCACACTGAACAACCGAACTTCCACGTACCAGAGGCTTTTGGTTGGCTTGTTTTTGACGAATGAAGATCCGTCTCATTTCAGGTACGATTTCAGGTTTCACGATCGGCAGCGCTCATATCCATTATCCGCTTAGTGCGTATGTGCCCTGGTTGTGGGTTCTGGTCGAGATGAAACTGGTGCAAAACCGCTGCTGGGCTGAATCAGCGACTAGTTCTTTAGCGGCGTTGCGGGGAGCGGCTTGCCGGCTACATCACCATTTCTAACTCCCGATTGATCCAGGAGGAACGACAGGCGGCCGGTACGACCATACTGAGCAGGCTCAGCGCTGGCTGTCCAGCTTTTTCCATCGGGGAAGACGGTGATTCGAAAACGATAGCCTGTCGTTTCCGTTCTTTCGAGGTCTTTTGGTATTAGGCCGGCAAGTATTAAGGCGGACATATCCCCAAATTTTCCCGCGTGTTGCTGGCTATACACAAGTTGGGCCAATGAAATGCGCTGCAGCAGGGTTTGGACTTCGCTATGATGAGTGACGATTCGGGCGTTGAAGAAAAACTCACTCCCAGCCTTCCTCACTATCTCCTGGTTTTCCTTGTCACCAACGATCCACTCGCCATTAACGCGAATCAGGGCGACTGGCTCTGCCTGCTCTCTGTTCTCCTCATCTTTGACTCTTACAAACACGGTCGCAGTCTCGCCGTCTATCTGTTCACCGCTAATGTCTACCTTCTCAGGGATTGCCGATGCCAAACGTTCAAAGTCAGGCCGCAGGTCGTCAAATTCTGCAGGCTTCAATCCTTCAATCGCGGGCTGATAAATGGAGAGGGCAAATGCTTCGCGAAACTTTCTCTCCCGCATGGTCTTGTAAAACTCGCGCACAGTGTCGGATGGGGAGCGTTGCGGATTCTGCGTAGCAGCCAACGGTGACCCGGCCTGTATTGCAAAAACAGCCACCAAAAACAATAAGAGCAATCGGTGAAATAACGTTTTATTAAGCATTAAACTTATGCAGTAAATACAAGGCGCGCCCCATGCTTAGCAGCGCGCCTCTCTGAAACGCCGGATCAAAAGCTACCTGATTTGGCTAAGAATTTGAAGTCGAAACTGAGATCGGACACCTCCGCGTACCTCGCTCAGTCGCTTCGCATTACGTATGGTCTAGGCTTTAAGAGTTTTTCTCTCCCCACCAGGTACAACAGCACCGTAAGCCCCATGAGTGGAATCAGGGCGAGCAAATCTGCCCTCGGCCCTTCAAAGAAGCCGTTATTCGCTCTGGACCACAATTCAAATCTGGTTAAGCGCGTGCCGATGCTTTCACTCAGGTTTAGAAACGCGTGGACGACGCCTGCTAGCGCGCCGCCTGCTATATAACCCGAGGCGAGTAAGACGCCGGCGCTCTTATCTGTCTCCGCAACGAGTTGCTCTTCGGAAAGCTTCTTATCAGCTAACCTGCGGCGCAGATACTTATCTACTCCCAGTCGCACCATCCCGCCAACAAATATCGGCGCCGAGGTTGAGAGCGGAAGATAAACGCCCACCGCGAACGCGAGCGACGGAATACCTGCCATCTCCAGCACTATCGCAATGAAGACTCCTAGCAGCACCAAACCCCAGGGAAGCTGCTGACTGAGAATACCTTTGATAATGTAGGAGATCAGGGTAGCTTTGGGTGCATTGTACTTGGTCACGCTGCCACCGTCTGGTCGCTTGTCGAAAATCCCATTGATGCCCGGATCGGCAAGATAGACAGGCACCCCTTGATCGTTAACCAGATAGCGCCCGGTCGTACCAATCGCGGTGTCGGTTTGATGACAAACTAGGTAGCTGGCGGTGTCGCTGCTTGCTTGCTGGCCTTTCAGGCGATCGCGCTTCGGCTGGCCGCCACTCTGCTCACAGTTACTCACGTTAAAAAGATAACCCTCCGGCAGAGCCACCTCTTTAGTGCTTGCGACAGGAACATAAACCGTTGCCGATTGGTTGAGCCATAGTAGGATGTAGCCGAGCACCAACGCCGACGCGAGCGCGCCGATCAGGATAGCAATCTGCTGGTTCTGGGGAGTTGCGCCAACCAGAAAACCAGTTTTTAGATCCTGGGAAGTTGTCCCTCCATTGGAAGCCGCAATACAGACTATGCCCCCAATTGAAAGCGCGGTGACAAAATAAGGAGGCGCGGTCCAACCGATAATCAGAAAAACCAGACAAGTCAGCAGCAGCGTAGCTACCGTCATTCCTGAGATCGGGTTTGAAGAAGAGCCCACTTCGCCGGTCAATCGCGATGACACGGTAACAAACAAAAATCCGAAGATAACAATGAGCAGGGCGCCCAAAAGGTTGAAGCGGAGACCCAACTGAGGAACGATCATTATCGTTCCCATCAACGCGATGATGCCCCCGATGACGAACTTCATAGAAAGGTCCTGGTCCGTTCGTGGAATATTACCCCTGGCCTCGCGGCTACCGCGCAGATCCGCAAGTCCACCCTTGAGTCCGCTCCAAATAGTCGGTAGTGACCGGACCAGGCTAATGATGCCGCCGGCAGCTACGGCGCCTGCGCCGATGTAAAGGATGTAGGTTCTTTGAATCGTACCCACGTCCATGTCGCGAATTAGTTGCGCAGTTTCAGGTGCCACTGGCGTTGTGAGTCCGGAGCCGAAATACTTGATCGCGGGAATTAGCACGAGATAAGAAAGGACCCCGCCGGCTGCCATGATGGAAGCAATACGCGGTCCTATGATGTAGCCGACACCGAGCAGTGCCGGGTTGTTTTCAATCGAAATTGAACCCGCTTCGAAAGGCCGGCCAAAAACTTTGGTCGGAACCTCTTTCCAAGTCTTGAAAATCTGCTGCACCCCATAATAAAGGAAGCCGATGCCGAATCCGGCAATAATTACTTTGCCGCCAGTGGTAGCCTCGTCAGCAACTGCTGCAGAGGCCGCGTCTTGGTGAGCCGCCGCCCGTGATTCCGCGGACGCAGCGGCCTTCAGGACTTCGGCGCAGGCTGTTCCCTCGGGATATTTAAGGTAACCGTGTTGGGCCACAATCAATGCGCGGCGCAGAGGGATCATCATCAGGATGCCGAGCAAACCGCCCAGTACCGCGACAAGCATCACCCGCGTCAATTCCAAATCAAATCCCAGAATCAAAATAGCCGGCATCGTCACGCCCAAGCCGAACGCGATCGATTCGCCGGCAGAACCGGCAGTCTGGACAATGTTGTTTTCGAGGATTGTGGCATCCCGTATTCCGAACTTTGAAAACACCCGGAACAGCGTGATTGAAATCACCGCCACTGGAATGGATGCGCTTACCGTGAGTCCAACCTTCAGCACCAGGTAAAGCGACGACGCTCCGAAAACCATGCCGAGTAATGTGCCGACAATCAGAGCCCGAGGTGTGAGCTCGGGGATACGCACATTCGGAGGAATGAACGGGCGAAAGGTCGTCAGGTACGGATTATCCGGCTTGAAGCCTACTCTGTCTGGATACTCATTCGCAGGAATGCTTTCAGAAGACATCTGAAGTGACCTCCGATTCAGTTTCTAGAACGGGGAGCTGGTAGGGTTTAAGACGCCGACACTTTACACGGGTGGACCGCGACTGGGCAAGTTTGTTTCTTACCAAAACCCATAATTTATATTTGCGACTACTCCTCGTAGAGCGGTTAATGGCGCTAAACCTGGACCACAATAAAGTCGACATTGGAACGCGCGACGCTTTGCTGAGACTCGGGGCCAGCCGGCAGTCAGTGCGAGGCGCCGCCCGCAGAGCGGCACCTTCTCCCTACGTTTCCCACCAGCTTTCGATTACACTTTGCTTCGTCCCTTCAAAACTCAAAGCGAGGCACTCGTAACATGTCCAGACGTACATTCTTACTGCTGCTGCTGATCGCGGCATTTATTTTTCAATCGGCCGCGCTTGCGATAACCAGTGCCGCGCGTAACCAAACCCACGCCCCGAGAGCCACCAGCTCCGGGCAAGTTCCCACTCCTGAGGAAGTCCTAAGTTTTCGTCCCGGCGACGATCGCAAACTCGCCAGCTGGAACCAGGTTCTCACGTATTTCGACAAATTGGATCAGGCTAGCAACCGGGTGAAGTTTGAAGCTTTGGGCAAGTCAACGATGGACGTGCCATTCGTGATGGCGACAATCAGTGCGCCGGAGAACCTTGCGCGTCTCGAGGAATACAAGAAGATTCAGCAGTTGCTTGCAGATCCACGCAAGCTGGGTCCGCCAGGTGTCCGCGAACGCAAGGCTGCGGAACTGATCGCGCGCGGAAAGACGATTGTGCTTATCACCTGCGGCATTCACTCAACGGAGGTTGGTTCATATCTTTCAAGCATGCTCATCGCACACCGCCTGGCTTCGTCGAACGAACCTGAAATTGAGGAGATTCTGCGTAACACGATTGTCCTGCTGGTTCCCTCTTTGAACCCTGATGGTGTGGAAATTGTCAAAAACTGGTACGACAAAACACTCGGCACTCCCTACGAAGGCACCAGCCCGCCCGAGCTCTATCAAAAGTATGTAGGCCACGACAACAACCGCGATTGGTACGCCTTCACACAGGTGGAGACCAAAATCACCGTTGCGAAAATTCACAACGTCTGGCACCCGCAGATCGTTCACGATATTCATCAACAGGGCGAGTTTGGCTCGCGTCTCTTTCTGCCGCCTTACATGCCGCCCGTCGAACCAAACGTGCCGAAGCAACTGATCGATGGCTATACGGAGCTTGGCAACTGGATGGCCGGGCAACTTCGCGCCAAGGGCTTCCAGGGGATCACGACAAATTCAACTTACGACGCCTGGACGCCGGCGCGCGCCTACTCCCACTATCACGCCGGTGTGCGCATGCTGTCAGAGACTGCTTCGGCACGTATTGCGTCGCCCATCACGGTCAAGTTTGAGGAACTACGTTCCCGCGAGGGTTACGATCCGCAGAAGGCATCCGATAAGTTCGGACCTGTTTGGCGCGGCGGGCCCTGGCATCTGCGTGACATTACCGGGTACATGACCACAGCCGCGTTCACGCTCCTGCAGCACGCGTCGCAAAATCGTGAACGTTGGCTGAACAGGTTCTATCAGATTGGAACGGAAGCGGTGCGCCCGCACAGACGTGGTGAGTTGTACGCATTTGCAATTCCACCAGCGGACCAGTTGGGACCACTGCTGACTATCCTGGAAAGCGGTGGAGTGGAGGTGGACTACCCTGGTACATTCACCGCAGACAGGCACAGGTATCCACAAGGCACTGCCGTTGTCAGGATGGCCCAACCATATGGTAGCTTTGCCAAAGCTCTCTTGGAAACGCAACGTTACCCCGATCTGCGCGACGCTTCAGGTCATCCGATTCCGCCATATGACGTTACTGCTCACACGCTGCCGTTGCTCATGGGTGTGCCGGTTGACCCCATCTACACACGTTTCGCATTACCAAAGCCCAAGGCTGAGCGGGGTGAGGGCGGGCTCCCCGGTTGCGGTGATGCTAACCCTCCTCGTCGAGCAATTTATAAATCCCACGTGCCATCGATGGATGAGGGTTGGACGCGATGGGTGCTTGATCACCAGGCGAAGTGTCTCTCTCATGCTTCTCTTCAAGACGCCGATCTCCGAAAAGGGAATCTGCTTAAAGATTTCCCTATTATCATTGTACCCGACCAGGCGCCGCGGACGATTCTCAACGGATACCGCGCGGGCGCCATGCCGCCGCAGTATACCGGAGGCATTGGCGAGCAAGGCGTGAAAGCATTGCGGGAGTTTGTCGAGCAGGGCGGAACGCTCATATTTCTGAATCGCGCTTCGGATTTTGCTATAGAGCAATTCAAGCTGCCGTTGCGCAACGTCGTCGCCGGAGTGGCGCGCACGGATTTTTTTGTCCCCGGCTCAATACTTCGTATTGAGCTAGACACCGCGCATCCCATCGCGAAGGGGATGCTGAAAGAATCCATTGCCTGGGCAGAGGATTCACCAGTATTTGAAGTGGTCAGCTCTGGGAGCAGCAGCAGCGAGCTAGATGTCCCGGCAGCGAATGTGCGCATCATCGCGCGCTATCCGGCGAATAAAGATCCGCTCCTGTCCGGCTGGCTACTAGGAGGCGATCGCATCAGGGGCAAGGCGGCCCTGGTGGAAGTAACGATTGGCAAGGGTCGAATAATTCTTTTTGGCTTTCGTCCGCAGTATCGCGCGCAGTCGCTGGCAACCTATCCACTCTTTGTCAATGCGATCAGATGATTTGACTGGATCCGGTCGCTACCTCAGGTGTGTGAAAAACCCAAGCACTTATGGTAATTTGCAGGTAAGGAAGGCGGACCCTGTCCCCGCCTCAAGCTTGAAAACCACTCAGCAACGCCTGGGAGTAGTTCGACCATATGCACGCTGAGGAAGCTCCGTTGGAG